>CACYCV010000201.1 GCA_902772955.1 uncultured Ruminococcus sp. | reverse complement strand
TGGTGCGGTTGTTTGCAGAGGCCATAGGAGCGGCTTTTGAAACGGTACCCGTCCGTCCGGATTGGTCGGATTCAACGGACTTGTTTGATCATGTTGATCTGAACGGACGCTTTGTTCCAGGGAAGATTCTGGATTTCTTGTGGCAAGCACAGCAGGATTTGGGGAAGCCATATAGTATCTGTAAAATAGACGAAAGGAAAACCGCTACTCAACGGGAGAAGAAAAGCCGAGCGATTTTTGGAAATTAATACGCGTTTCAGTTTCACGAGTTCAGGCATCCATTATAAACTGAAAATCTTGGGTCACCGACTAGAGTTTGTTTTTAAAAACAGGATTGTGCAGTTTCGAGCAGTTCGACTTGCAATTCAAGGCGCTTTGACGATGGTTTACCACGGTTATACGAGGAAAAGCAACGCAAAAGTACAAGCCGAGATGCCGAAAAAGTATTTCTCCGAGTTTAGAAATAGGCTCTATTTTTTTGAGTGATAAATAGCAACATACAAATTGTAGCAAGCAGGGCATCTTGGGCCCAAAAGATGCTTTTGCTTGTTGGATGGCTTCCGCCCCCAAGCCCCTGGTGATCGCAGGATTGATCCTGCGGCTGCGCGTTTTTTCAAAACGCTTTGACCTTTACCGAGCATTTTCACGCCCCCTCTCTATCTCTTTATTCTGTTCATTCAGGTGCAGCATTAGATAAGTAGAAATTCTTTGTAGAAAAACAAGTTCTTTTTCTTAAATAGCTTTATGGAATAAATTGTTTTGTTTTGCACACGTAGGGGCGTATTTGGAAACGCTGCTCATCCTGCAAAGCAGATAATGGAGGGATCATTCTTATAAATCAAGGAAGCATCTACACGATCAACACAAGGAATCATTTACACAATCAAAACATGGTTGACATTAGCAATGGATATTTGTATACTTTGAGAAGACATTTTCTTTTTTAGAATATGATATGTTCATGCCGTCAGCAGCATACAAACTGATAAAGCCATTTTGACCACTGTTGATACAGAACAATCGATGCAGTGCCATGAATCTGCAAAAAACGGAGGAGTACTTGTGGACAGCAGCAAAAAAGAAACGACGCTCATGATGATCCAGCGCGCCTCGAGCGGCGAGTCGTTGGAGCAGATGCTCAAGGAAATCAAAAAAGCAAGAAAACTGAACGAAATCATTCTTCCCAAGATGACTGCAATCAACCGCGGCTCCATCAGTAATGAAGCGTTGGCGGAGCTCATCGGCTGCAGCCGGGCCTATGTGTACGGCATCATGGCTGGCAAAAAGCATCCGGAAAAGGATATGATGCTTCGTATTGCCTTTGTCCTGGGCATGAGCGTGGATGAAACCCAGGAAATGCTGAAAACCGCGCAGCGCGCCGTGCTCTCGTCCAAGGATAGGCGGGATGTTTGCATCATCTTCGGGCTGGCCAACGGCCTGGATATGGAAACCATGGACGAGGTGCTCGTCGAGCAGGGCCAGGCTCCCCTTTCGATTTCCACAAAAGAGGACGAACAGCTGCGCGATATCCTCTCTTTCTATCTGAAAAAGAACAGCATGACCGGGAGCCGGCTGCTGCCGCAGATCAAATGCAGTGCCGACACGCTCAAAAGCATCCTTCGGGAGGAGCAGTTCGCGCCCCGGGATCTGCTGATCCGCATCGCTTTCATCCTGCAGATCGAGCTTTCCGAATTGCAGAATATGCTGCGGCTGGAAAAGCAATCGGTCCTTTCTATCAAGGATGAGCGGGACATGTTTATCATGAACGGTCTGGCCAACAGGATCACCCCGGCGGAAATGGAAGAACGGCTCAAGGCGCAGCAGCTTACGCCGTTGTGGGAGACCGTTTACTGATCCGATAGGCCGATATGTACAACGGCGAGAAACCGATATGGAAATCAACGGAAAACTGTATTGTTCCCGATGCATGCGCCTGATTGAAACCCAGTCGGAGGCTTGCCCTCTTTGTGGTTACGACGGACACCAGGAAAGAAACCCATCCTTTTTAGAGGAGGGCACGCTTCTCAACGACAGATATCAGCTTGGCGCGGTGATC
>CACYCV010000200.1 GCA_902772955.1 uncultured Ruminococcus sp. | reverse complement strand
CTGATACAAAATTAACAGTTTCTTAATAAACCATAGATAGAAAATATTGACTGTTTATGCAAAAAGTTGTATAATAAGCCCAATGGAGTATTTCTTTGTACCGATTCGTTATAAGGGTGAGAGAATGAAGATAGTTAAACCGATCATGAAGGTATTGATGTGCTTGGTTTATGTTTTTATTTTCGGGATGATCCTTTTTATAGCGGTGGTACTGGTTTTCAGATGGAAGCTCTATTGTGTGCAAACAGGAAGCATGGAACCTACCTTACCTGTCGGCTCAATGATTGTTGTGGAGAAGGTTGATTTTGATCATCTGCAAGAGGGAGACATAATTACATTTACCACTGGGGAAAACACGGTTGTCACCCACAGATTGACAGAAATAGACCGGAACACGCAGTTGCTGACAACAAAAGGGGATAAGAATAACGTTGCTGATGCACCCGTCAGTTATGGCCATGTTATCGGAAGGGTCAAGTTTTTTGTACCGGGAATCGGCAAAGCGGTACTCCTGCTGGATACCCGTTTCGGGAAACTGATGCTGGGAATTATTGCTTTTGCCCTGATCGGCATCCTCGTCATCAAAAGGATTTACTATCATTCTTCCGATGACGAAGGTGCCGAAGGAGAGAAGCTCCCGGAAGACCAGGCGGAAGGTGATCTTCATCAGCCGCCGGGGGAGGAGTCTTCACCGGAACAAAGCGAGACCGCCGAAGAAAATGACATGACAGAACAGGCGGATGGGCTGAGACAGTGAAAGGAGTGGTAAGTTATCAGCAAGAAGAAAAAAGCAAGCGTCGACCAGGAGACGGAACAGGAGGAAAAGAACGGAGACAGTGCTGCCGCAGGGCAGGAAACCGCAGAGGATGATGCCAAGGTTAAGCCTGAAGCAGCAGATGAAGTTGAGAATGTTCCTGCAGCGCAGAATACGGAATCCGATGAACTCCCGGCCAAATCCAGGAAAGACAAAGCGAAAGACAAGAAGAATATGCCGATAGGTGCCAAAATATTTGATATAGCCTTTGCCGTATTCATTTATTTACTGGCAGCGGCTATCCTGGTGGGAGCCATACTCTTTGCATTCAGTGCTTCCCCAAGTAAGTCCCTTTTCGGCTACAGGTATTATAACATCCTGACCCCCTCCATGGAGCCGACTTATAAGGTTGGTGATCTGGTATTTGTCAAGATTTGCGACGGCAAGGACATCAATGTCGGAGACGTCATCACCTACAATCCCAGCACGGGCAGTGATGCTTATCTGACCCACCGTGTCACCAAAAAATTTGACAATTATGAAAACACCGGCAAGGTCTGCTTCAACACGAAGGGTGATGCGAACAACACAGAGGATGGTTTCCTGATTGACGAGGATCGTGTCGTAGGTAAGGTTACTTTTGGCGTTCCTGGTCTGGGATTTGTCATTGCGTTTATAAAGACGAGATGGTATCTCATTCTGCTGATTGTCGTTATGATAGCTGTATTCTTGCAATTGCTGAAACGCTACTTCCTTTTGGGCAAGGAAGATGACGGCGAAGACGATAAGGACAAAGACAAGAAGGACAAGAAAAGCAAAAAGAAAAAATCCAAAGAAAGCCTTCCTGACGCTGTAACCTCAAACGTTAACGCAGAGCAAAAGCTGCCCGGGCAAAGCACGGTAAAGGAACCGGAGGACGGAGCCGTCTCTGACAGTGCCACAGCTGCAGAGAAAGACGAAAGCACCCCCGACTCAGACGCTGATTTTGTCGGTGAATGAGAAAACCGCCGCAAGGCAAAGGGAACAGCGGCCGGAAGGCTTCGTTCCGACACAGCCGTATCATCATGCAAAGCGTGGTGGCACGACAGTTTCTGTAACTCCCCCTGAAAGGGGAAAATACAATTACAAAGGAGAAATGAAAAATGGCTAGCAAATCCAAAAAAAGACGCAGAGTCCTTGGCGCATCCTGCATTTTAGCAGCGCTGATCGTAGCAAGCTCATCCTTTGCATGGTTTACGTCAAAAGATGAGGTTACAAACCGCTTGACGGCTAACGCTGATTACGGCGTAAGCATCGTTGAGAGCTTTGCT
>CACYCV010000199.1 GCA_902772955.1 uncultured Ruminococcus sp. | reverse complement strand
TTTTAATATTTCTCGATTTCTAATTATAAGTCGCCAACTTTAGGCGGCTTTTTCCTTTTTATATGGGGTTTTTAGAGGTTCCCATAATATATAAATACAGTTACTTATTATTATTACATTTTGCTGTGTTGGATGAGTTGAATCATCGATCTTACTAACTGGTCTGAAGGAGATGATCAAATGAGCCGGAACAAAAAAAGAGCTATTTCAATTATCGGATTGATATTACTGCTCATAGCTTCTTCCGCTGTGGGTGTGACAATTTCATATTTATCCTATGCCCCTGCTCCCAAGGCGAACGTTTTTACATTCGGCAATGCCAACATCAGGATTGTTGAGGATCAGTGGGATGCACTTGATCGGGTGCCTTATGGCAAGGTACTTTATCCCGGACGAACCGTCAGTAAGGATCCTGCGATTGAAAATACCGGAAGCAATGAACTGTATGTCTATCTGGAGGTCAGTATTCCCAGGAGAGAGGTTTCCGTTGTGAATAATCAGGAGGAGATTGTCAAAACCCGGGTTGATTTATTCAGTTATTCCGTAAACGGTGAACACTGGACAGAACTGGAAGATTTTGCTGTGACAACCAATGAGCTTTCCACCAGATTGTATGCATATCTGGTTCCCTTGCCGCCTGGTGAAAGAACCACTGCTTTGTTTGACAGCATTACCTTTGTCAACCTCCTGGAAGGAAACCTGGCAATGGGAACAGAATTGGATGTAAAGGTGAGAGGCTTTGCTATTCAGACAGGCTCTCTGAATGAGCAGGGCGCTGACGCAAAGGAAAAGCTTCTGGATGCTTATACAAAATATCTGGAACAAAAGACAGCCGATGACCGTTAAGATGATAATAAGGATTGGAAGTGATAAAGATGAAGAAAAGATGGATTGTCGTTTTGACACTATGTTTGCTGTCCTGTCTTTCCGGTTTCGGTGTAACCTATTCCTATTTGATTACAAAGACCAGTTCTATAAACACCCTTACTGTCGGTGAGGTTACGGTCAAAATAGAAGAAACCTTTACACCTCCGAAGGAATTGTCTCCCGATATGACCTTCCAGAAAGCTCCCTATGCGGTCAATACCGGTAATCTTCCGTGTTTTGTGAGAATGAGAGCAGACTATACAACTGTCAACGCCGCTGAGTTCTGTACCCTGACGGGCTTGGACGAAGATAATTGGGTAAAAGCTTCTGATGGGTATTATTACTATAAACACCTTCTGAATCCCGGATCATCCACCGTATCTGCTCCCTTTAGTCAGGTACACATCGGGGACTGCGATGAGAACCTTTTGGAAAACTTTGATATTGCGATCTATGCAGAGGCTGTACAGCACTTTGACCATACAGATGATTGTGCGGAGGATGAATACCTGACCGTATGGAATCATTATCATAAAAACGGGGGGTAATTTTTTATGAGGAACACGAAACCATATACTTTTAAAAAACGTTCTTTGTGCAAAACCATTTCCCTGCTGATGGTCTTTTCTCTTTTGTTTGGGATGATGATTCCGTTTTCTGCTGCGGCTGAGGAGGGAGAAGAGGACGAAGCAGTTCCTACAGACGGCGGATTTTCAGTTTCTCTGGACTGGAATGGAGTCGGTGTTGACAGTGAACATTATAATTATGATTCTTCATCTCTTGAAACCAGATATGTCCGCTTACGCGTTTCCTACGAAAATGAGAAGCTCTTATCAGACTATAACAAGGGACAGATTATTATTTCGGTACCGGGCATCAATGATGCCGGTCGTGGAAAAAAGCTCACCCCTGTTGCAATAGCTGCAGATAAAGCCTCCGAGACCGAAAAGATTTATGACTGGAGTTACACCTACGATTCAACCACCTGTCTTTACACGTTTACAAACAACGCTGCCTCCTATAAGGATACAGTCTTTGAAGGAATGTTTGAGATTGTCTGGTCGGTTGATTCCGGATCCTCCGTGGATGGATATGAAAAAACACTGCGGGCAACTCTGAGTACCATCAACGGGGAGGAGACGTTCAGCAACGAGATTACGTATTCCCAGATCCGGGAAAAATTCCTCTACACCCTTACACCCAAAAGTGAGAGTGATAATACCTATAATCCTGCCAGCAGAGTTTATTCTGCCGAGGGTATGACCGGATTGATTGAGGAGGGCAAAGAGGATAGAGATTATACTTTTGTAAAGTATTCATCCTTTACATATACCTACCAACAAAAAGCGAGATCACTTGTGGGACATGAGTATAATTACTACGGCGATCCGCTGACAACGGATTGGAGTATCTGGATTCCTGAAGGAACAAATATTTGCGATGAAAAGGGCAACGTAGGAAGTTCATCTTCCTTTCAATTAACAGGTCAGACCAAGGAAATCGATGGGATAACATACCGTGAATGGGAGGTTCATAATAAAACCATATTTGATAAATATCATGCTAATTATTTAGTGGATAACTCGTTGATTTTCTACGCGGCCTATCCCAAGGAGCTCTATCAAGGGGAGAATGTCACCATCTATCTGGAGGGTCATGGAACATATTATGATGAGACGGAAGCGACCAGGTATGCAGAACAGAGTTATACCATTAAAACCGATGATTATGATTTTCTAACTCCCGGAGATTACGGCTGTGGCGTGACAGATTATGGTATCGGAAATTCCTATGTATCCCAGCACTGCACTGATTGCTGGTATCACGGCGCTGTCAGTGCTGAGGATGTCAATGAGTCGAAAAGAGATTATTACTCTGCTATTGTTTTTAGCTATAATCTTAATGAGGTTAATTCCTTTGAAATAGGGGAGGATGTGTTCAAGGTTCTGACAACAAATGATACCTATCGTACCCTGTCAGACAATGAATATCACATTACAAGTATAACGATTCCCCAGGAAAATACCCTTTATTGCATCAATGGTTTTCGGGTTGCTCCAAAGAGTTATGATGTTGAAGTATATGTCAGAAGAGCCGGACAAACTGCCTATGAACGTTATCCCACCAATGGCTTGAAATTTGGCAGTTCATCTCATACTGTATCATTTGCTGATACCGATATTGTGGCAGCGAGTGTAAAGTTCATTGATTTGGATCAGAGCTTTCAAAATATCCGTTTGCAGTGCAGTTATCGGTATCATTCTGATCAGGATGATATTCTGTTGGATCAGGGCAGTATGAAGCATTATATCTTTGTTAAACGATATGATGCTGACGGTGTTCTTCAGACGCATGACGGTGAAACCTATTATTTACCATCTGATGAGGAGCCGTTCGGGTATCCCGTACTCAGAAGTAACGATTCCATTCATATTCTGATTATCCCCAGTATTGTTAACAGCTATGTGACTTTTTCCCAAACCGGTCACACCAGTACACAATACAATTTTTCCGGTACTATACAAAATAATTTCCAACTGCCGGAAGGGAATAATCTTCGTGCCTTTACTGTATTTGCTGTGGTGCCTGTAGGACTAACGTTACAGGACAGCTATAAAACAGTAGAAAAGCTTACGGATGTTATCCGCATTTCAGGTCTTGGCAAAACAGAATCATTCCTGAAAAATCATATGACGATGCAGATTCAGCATCGAAGTAACGGAGCAGGAGAAGAATACCTGGTTCTTGAGATGAAGTTTGATTTTGAAGAAGATGAAATTGTCAATGATGCTTCCTCTGTCTGGTCCAATTATCTGTATATCAGAGGAATCCCCATGGCCGTCAATATTGATGAGCTTAATCAACGGAAGTCCTCCAATCTTGATCACAGAACCTACTCCTTCAGCTTTTATTCCTGTACCACCATTGATCAGAACGGTTTCTGGCATGGCAATTCGATAGACAGCTCTGATATTGATCTGGACGGAAATTATACAGAACCGGTGGCTCTGGATTCTGATTATTCACAGTTTACGATTGCAGGTTATGCTCAGCTGGAGAGCAGTATGTCCGTCAAGACAGGCTTATCCAACGGCTATGTCAAACCGGAATACGATGAAGAAAGCGAAACCTTTTCCGGTGTTCCTGAAACCTATGGCAATAGTACCTATGTCTATCGTGTCAAGTTCCGCGGAAACCGTAGTACGGTAGGAAATATTGTGGTAATGGATTCGCTGGAGGACGACGAGCTTTCCGAATGGCACGGAAGTCTGCTGGCGGTTGATACTTCAAAGGCCGCCGAATTCACTAATGTCGAACCGACCTTGTATTATTCTGAAACGGTTCAGAATTCCGCTCCCGATTTTTCAGATACCGATACCTGGAAGATGCTTCCGGCAGATTTGTCTCAATGGACTGACGAGCAGCGTTCCGCCGTCAAAACCATAGCGGTCGATTTCCACGATGCGGTTCTGATTGAAGGTCAATACATCTATTTTGACATTTATATGACATCGCCGGATAATCAGCTGGATGAATTCAGCGGCACAATGACCGTCAACCATGCTGTGGTGCGGTTCAACCAATATGATGATATCACCGGGTTGGTTGTGGCAGCATCTGTTCAAAGTACAAGACGAGTTGCTGTATCTATGACACCTTACAAGGGAACGATCAAAATTTTTAAGCAAGACAGTGAAGACAGCAGCATTTTATTATCCGGGGTTGTCTTTGATCTGTACCGCAAGGAAGACGACGTTTGTATCGAAGGCAATATCATTACTGACGAAGAGGGCAGAGCACAGGTCAGAGACATTCCCTACGGTGATTATTATCTGAAAGAAGTCAGAGCAGCAAAAGGCTATATTCTTCCGGATAAAGCATTTGATTTTTCTCTCGGGGGGCCTGAGCCGGATTGTATTTTAAACATTACCGTCAGAAACGTGCGTAAATCCACGTTGGTTTCCCTGACGAAATATTCAGACAGACAGTCTTCTCTTGGACTTGCGGGAGCAAAATTCCGGATTCATACAGCCGATGGAGCGTATTTTAATGATGCTGTCTATACAACCGATGATTCCGGCAAACTGACGATTGCGGGTATTCCTTGGGGAAGCTACTATCTTGAAGAGGTTCAGCCCCCTGCCGGATTTACGATTACAGATGAAGCAAAGCATTTTAGCTTTACAGTGGACGCATCCAATGATTCCGGACGTGAGCTGAATCTTAGTGTCTCCAATTCTCAGATTCCGGGTACGGTTGTCATGCAAAAATATGAGCGGCTGAACGATGGCAGTAACACAGAAACTCCATTAAGCAAGGCTTTTTATAATCTGTATAACGCTGATAATGATCGACTGTTGGGTACTTATCAGACGGATAGCAATGGTCGGCTGCGAGTGGATGATCTGACGTTCGGTGATTATTATTTCAAAGAAACCGTTTCTTCCGTGGGTTATCTGGTCAATCCGGATCAGATCAATTTCACAATTAACGGAGAGGATGATCGGTCCGACGGAACAGTAGTCGAGTATATTACCACCTATGACCAGCGAAAGACGGGTACCGTTTGGATGGATAAAACGGACGATCAGGGAGACCCTGTCAAGGGAGCCTGTTACGGTATTTTCCGTCAATCCGACGATGTCCGTGTCAATGCGCACGGAGAACCGTTACAGAATCTCCTCAGTATGGAAGGCCTGTATGTTACAGACAGCCTTGGCTCTGCGATGATTGATGATCTCTGGTGGGGCGATTATTATTTGAAAGAAGTCTCTGCTCCGGCCGGTTATCAGGTCAGCGAAGAGAAGTATCCCTTCTCCGTCAATAAGAACACGGTCAGAACGAATATCCGCATCAGGGTTTCGGATAACCGCATGAAAGGTACCGTCCGATTGATTAAAGTCAACAAGGATGATACGACCCAGCATTTACCGAATGCCGTCTACAGTATGTATCAGAGCGACGGGCAATTGGTTCGTTCGGGAATCATCACCGGTGCTGATGGTACTGTCATGATTGAGAATATTCCCTGGGGAACCTACTATCTCCAGGAAGAACAGGCACCTACTGGCTTTGGCCTTTCAGACGAAAAAATTCGTTTTACTGTTAACTATATTTCCGCCGGTAAGACGCAGGAAATCACGGCAGAGGATAAACAGGCTGCCGGTGAGGTCAAAATCAAAAAACGAATTCGTTTGGACGATGTGGTAACTGCCCATGGCAATCCGACATTCCTCTTTAAAATCAATGGCACCAACAGCGTTACCAATTCAACTTATCAGGCATATAAGAGTGTTACCTTTGCAGAGGATTATATTACCTCCCTCAGGAATACAGGTAATGTAGAGTATGCGGAAATGTCTGTCCTCTTTACAGACGTTCCCACGGGTACCTGTACGGTTTCCGAAGTGGAAGTTCAGCGCTATGAAGTATCTGACATTACCGATATCTCATCGAATGGTGTTCTGAATCAGAATAACACCGTTACTTTTACCATTACGTCGGATAATCTGCAGTGTGAAGCCGTGTTTACAAACGATAAATCCGTTCAGTCAAATGCCTCTCATACGGCAGCTGAGGTCAATATGCTGAAGAAGTCCAGAAAGGTCACATCACTTTCTGCCATCTGGACAGGGGACGGTTCTTATACGCAGTCTATGCTGGATCGTTCCATGCTGGATGTCTATGTTATCTACGATGACGGTACCTCCGAAAAGCTTCCGGATGATGCTTATGAGCTCTGGAGCGACGGCAGACAGTTAAGCCAGGATGGGGTAAACGACTTTGATCCTGCTACTACCATGACAACCACCATTGAGGTTCGCTATCTCCGTTCCGGAAGAACCTACACCGATAGCTTTGATCTGACGATTGTTGTCATGCTGCCCTTTACTTACAAGGTGCTTGATAGGATACCTTTTAGTGAAAACGGAGTCGAATATGCAGGTACGGTAGCGATTACCGGTTATCTTGGGAATTCCACAAATATTGCGATTCCTCAGAAGGTTATCGGGGAAAGAACCCTCACCAATAATTCTACCGGTGCATATACAGAGAATATTTCTGCAAATGTTTATAAGGTCGTTGGCTTGGAGTCGATAGCTTCCTCGGCTGCCTATGGTTTCACGAATGCTGAGACGGTTACACTGCCGCCAACAGTCAAAGAAATCGGTTCGTATGCCCTGTCTAATGGTTCCGGTTCCGTCTTAAACGATATTAATCTGGATCAGGTTGAGGAAATTGGATCCTATGCTTTTGCATATTGTCATGAATTAACCTCTGCAAATCTGGCGTCAGCAAAACTTATCTCTAATAGTGCTTTTTATTCGTGTACTGCCTTAGATGATATTCATATCGGCGATGATATCCAGGAGGTTGGTCAAAATGCCTTCTATGATACTTCGTTTTACAATAATTCAGCCGATGGGTTGATTTATCTGGACGGAAAGGTTTTATATGGCTATCATGGAACTGCTCCCACCGGGGAACTCAATGTGGATAATGGTACCTTGTGTATTGCAAATAATGCTTTTCAAAACCACACAGGTATAACCGGCTTGAATCTTCCTGACAGTCTCCGGTTTATTGGTCACTATTCCTTTTTTTCCTGTACCGGATTAAGCTCCTTGTCGCTGCCGGAGAATCTGCAAAGGATTGGCGGCTATGCTTTTTACAAATGCAGTGGTCTGACAGGGGCTCTGACCATTCCGGATCACGTTATATCTATCGGATACAATTATCATGGTCAATATATTAGCTCGGGTTGCACGGATGGTTATTCCTTCTATCAATGTAAAAATATTACTGCGGTTGATTTCGGAAACAGTGTAAAGGATATCGGTCCTTACTGCTTCAGCAGCTGCACCGGTCTGCAAAGTGTCACCTTTGACAGCAGTCTTGAAACAATTGCCAAATATGCCTTCCAAAATGATACCAGCATAGAGCGTGTTGTTATTCCTGACAGTGTCATTAATCTCGGCACCTATGTTTTTAATAATTGCACAGGACTCCAGAAAATCATCATCGGTGAAGGATTAACGGAGATTCCAAACAATGCCTTCTCGAACTGTGGAAGTCAGTCTGCCGGTGAAGAACCTTTGGTTCTCACCTTTGGAAGCAATGTCAGGACCATAGGAGATTACGCCTTTTATCAATGTGTTAATCTGAAGGGAAATGGGGGATCCTCCCAGGATGAATTGGTCTTCCCGGACGGTCTGACAAGTATTGGATCCTACGCCTTCCGCCGCTCCGAACTTGGCACAATTCGACTTCCCGATTCTGTCACTTATATCGGACCCTATGCTTTTTCGGATTCTACCGGTCTTTCAATACCGGCTTCCAGAATGCCTGCCGGCGTTACCTCCATTTCTTCCTACACTTTTTCCGGTTCTGCTATCGGCAGTCAGTTTACCATTGACAGCTCTATTAGCTCTATCGGAGAGGGGGCGTTTGCCAAGACTGCCCAGTTGAGTGACTTAACGATTGAGAACGGCGTTTCACAGATCAGTGGAAAAGTATTCATTTACTCGGGAATCGGACCTACCGTCTCTATTCCGGAAAGTGTGACAACCATCGATTATAATCCCTTCCCGGTTTGTCGTCAGCTTCAGGCGATTGAGGTTGATCCGGATAATCCCTCCTATGTTGCTGTGGACGGTGTGCTCTATACCCAGGATATGCAGACCCTTGTTTGCTATCCGGCAGGAAAATCCATCAGTGGATTTGTAGTGCCGAGTACGGTTACCACTATTGGTCCTTATGCTTTTGCCGGATGTGATCTCTCTGACGGTTTTGTTTTGCCTGATACGGTGACAGAGATCGGTGATCATGCTTTTTCCGAATGCTCACTTCCTGATGATTTTATCATTCCGGACAGCCTTGATTATATTCCGGATTACGCATTTTATAACTGTACCAATATGACCGAATTTACCATTCGGAGCCATATCGTCAGAATAGGAAAATCCGCCTTTGAGGGCTGCACGGGACTGACTGAAATAACGATTCCTGATAATGTCACTGTTATGGGAAACAATACATTTGCCGGATGTACCTCTTTGAAGGACGTTTCCATCGGTACTGGCCTTAACGCGATTCCTGACTGTGCTTTTATGAATACCGCTATTACGGATCTGGAAATTCCTGACAATATTGTAATGATTGGATCAGGCGCCTTCCGTTCATGTAAAGATCTGACAGAAATCATTCTGCCCGAATACCTTGGTTTCCTCGCTAAAGATGTTTTTTCTGAATGTATCAGTCTGACAGGTATTAGCATTCCCGATTCCGTGGAAATAATTCGAGATCATTGTTTTTATGGATGTTCCAGCTTGTCAAGCATCGACTTTGGCAGCGGGCTCAAGACAATTAGCATGGAATCCTTTATGGGTTGCTCCTCGCTGACGGAAATTGTTATTCCTGAAGGGGTAAGAAGAGTTGGTTCTCGTAGCTTTATGAACTGTACTCAGTTAAAAAAAGTGTTCATTCCTAATAGTGTTTGTTCCATAGAACAAATTTGTGTTAACTATCCTCGGATTGAAGAGTTATCTATTGGCTCTGTTATCGGTTCGTATCCATTATCTCAGTTGATTGGTTCCACTTCATCGTTAGAAAACATCAAAACATTAAATATCTTGGACGGAACAGTCGCGATTTGTTCTCAGGCTATTCAAGGTTGTCGCACGCTCGAAAACGTAACCATTCCCAATAGTGTTGTTGATATAGGGTCAAATGTTTTTATAGGGATTTCCACCATCAAGCATGTCACTATCGGCGATGCACTGGATTATGGTACAACCAATTCTTATTCCGGCGGCAATTACTGGACCATGCAGAAACTCTTTCCGGATTCTTATCGGAATATAACCTCTGTCGAAATACTGGATGGACTGGGACGGATCAATTCGGGCGCATTTACTAATTGTACCAGTCTGACGGATGTGACAGTCGGAGACTCTGTCATTGCAGTGACCAAAGACGCTTTTCAAAATACTGCTTTGTTAACTAATGCGGAAAATGGTCCGGTTTATATTGGAGGAAAAATACTCTATACCTTTAAAGGACAACAAACAACCGTCGAATTTGAAATTCCCAATGGGATTGTCTGTATTGCTGACTATGCTTTCCAAGGCTATTCTAGACTAAATGCAGTTCATATTCCTGCCAGTGTTAAGGGAATTGGCACTTATGCTTTTCAAAGTTGCAGGAATTTGTCATACGTTGATTTCGCTTCCATGAACAATCTGGTTCGATTAGGATACAGAAGCTTTTATAATACCGCTTTTGTTGGAACCAGTGGTGGTGGTACCGGAATAACGAATGGACAGGCTACCAAGATCGATTCGAATTATCTTTATTTTGTAGCTTCTGATAATTCCTTAGCTTTGTACAGTTCAGATGCATCTGTCAGTGAGCCGCTGAATGTGTTAGATAAAACGGTTTGTATTGCTGAAAATGCTTTTAGTAGTAAAACAATTACCGCATTGACCCTACCCGATACCGTGAAATCTATTGGTTGGGGAGCGTTTAACAGATGTACGGCACTTCAGTCTGTTGATCTTGGAAACGGTCTGGTAGATATCGGAGATACCGCATTCCAGGGTTGTACGAAATTGAAAACGTTGGTAATTCCTGATAGTACGGAAATTATCAGAAAAGGCGCTTTCTATGGATGTTCTCAATTAAACAGCCTGTCCTTAGGCGATCATGTCCGCTATATTGGAACGGCTGCTTTCCAAGGAGCAGTATTAACTTCAATCACGATACCGGGCAGTGTGAAAGTAATCGCCACGAGTGCATTTACTTCAATTACGGCAGCAAGAAGTCTCGTCCTCGGTGATGGTGTAGAATGCATTGCTAAAGCTGCCTTTGCAGGTCTGAGGAATTTAAATACTTTGAAGCTCGGAAACGGTACCCTTAGTCTTGGAGCGAGTTCATTCTCTGCTGTCGGATCAGGAAGTGGCGGCATCACAAATGACGTCATTATTCCGCTGGGTATTAACGGCTCAGGGGGAAGTTTCTCGGGTGCAAGGATAAATGGTTGTATCTATGTACCGGACTATCCGGTGGAGAATAATAGTATCTATAAATTGGACTATTACCTTGGATTGAGAGGCAATATCGTTTATTACGATGATGAAAGTCAGCTTCCATCTACATCATAGACGAAGAGTGTATTTATTTTTGAAAGGAGGAGCACCGCATCAGAGCAGCATTGATGCAGCGGCGGATTCAATTATACGTTATTAAACCATTTTTAAGGAGGTGAGGCTCGCTGAAAAAGGCAGGAAATATACTTTCTATTGCAGTCATTGTTATCATTTCAATCCTGCTGGCAGCAGTTCTGATTCTGAAAATATTTTTTCATGCGGAATTTAAAACGGTATTATCCGGTTCAATGGAGCCTGATCTGCATGTCGGAAGCGTGCTTGTCGTTTTTCCCGTTGAATATGACGAGATAGCGATCGGTGATGATATTACCTATGTTCGTGACGAGAGCCTGACTCTCGTCACCCATAGGGTGGTAGAAAAAAATCCGGAAAAAAAGACTCTGACCACACAGGGAATTGCCAATAATACCCGTGATAAGCCTGTGTCATATGACAATGTTCTTGGTAAAGTACGGATGAGCATTCCTTTGATTGGTTATTTCAAAATCTGGTTGTCAACCCCTACCGGTATTATCATTATGATCACGGTTCTGATTGCACTCATCATTTCTGTTCTGCTGATAAGAGTGATCTTCTTCCCTCCCAAAAAGGAAGAGTCTGCTCCGGACAGCGAGAACACTTCTGATGAAGAAAAAAAGCTGGAGGAAGGAGGTAATGCCGATGAAAATACGTAATAAATGTCTATTAACCGCTGCTGTTGCCGTATCCATGGCTGCTGTCATGGTCATCAGTGCAGGCATCACACAGGCATTACTTACCGATTCTTCGGGAAAGACCAATCACATCAATATTTCAGGTGATGCGGTCAGCGCTGTTCTGTTGGAGCCTGCATGGGATGGTATCATTGATTATGTCAGTGTCAATGGTTCCGAATATCCTGTTTATGAGTACCGCAGCAATCAGCCTGTTTTTGGTTATGAAAACGGTGCCTATGATGCTCCGGTGTATTCCCCGAATCACTCAGCAGCCGGGGTACGCGCAACAACCACCGCAAGCGGCGATCCAAGATCCTATGGAACTGATAATGCCAAAAACATGATTCCTGGCTGTGAGGCACAAAAGAACCCCTACATCGTCAACCGTTCTGAGGATATGTCAGTCTGGGCGGCGGCGAGAGTCACCTTCGTTTACGCAGGTGTCAATGGCAATAATGCTTCCAAAAAGGGAATGCCTCTTGATATGTCAGATATGTTGGCAGTATATGACATGATTGAGATTGATTACAGCTGTGATTCATACGGTTCCCAATGGGAACGAATTGATGAAACGCCTGATGATGCCTATGATGTGGCAGCGTCAGATGCTATGCAAACGTTTTATTACACCTGTATTCTTGCTCCCTCGGCGCAAACAACTCCCTTATTCACAACGGTTAAAATCAAAGAATCCGTCTCTTCTGCACAGATTTCGCGTCTGCAAAAAATGGGTGGCTTTGCCATATATGTCGAGGGCTATGCCATGCAGGGCAATCGTATAACAGAGTATGAGGGTTTTAGAGAATGGGGAATCGGCGGCGGGGTATCCTTCCAGAATACACCCACCCAGCAGCATCCGGTCAATCTGGAAAACGTGTAATTTATTCCTCTGTGGGATAAACAATAAAGATTAAAAAAATTCAGGAGGTTTTTACCATGAGTACAACCAAAAAGAGAAGAGTAACAATCGCAATTCTTGCTGCCGCTTTAGTCGGCACAATCGCAGTCGGCAGCTCCCTGGCATTCCTGACCGATTCCGCAACCAAGACCAACAGCATCAATGTTGAAACCGATCTGGGCGTCGATGTAGAAGAGCCTGACTGGGATCCTGATGATGAGCCTGAGAAGATTCTTCCCGGTGATACCTACTACAAGAACCCGAAGATTACAACCATGAATAATGTGTATGCAAGATTTAAGGTTGAATATATTGACCAGGAATCGGGTGTTGTCATTACAGATGCTGCTAGAATTGCTAAGATTAAGCAAGTTATCAAGAATGACCCGACAAAAGAAACCATTACTGCCGGTACATCCTACACTGTTGCTGATATTGCTGATGTTCCGATGACCAATACCACAGATTTTTCAGATGCGGTTGCCGGTGACAATAACGGAACCGAGTATTACTATTACAAAAACTCTGAAGGCGGATACATTCTGAATGGCCCTGCATCCGATGGAACTGCCGCTAAAACCAATCCGTTGTTTACTGCCATTGTAGTTCCTACTGATTGGACAAATGAGGATGTTACTTTGTTAGGAAAATTTGATATCAAGGTTACAGCAGAGGCAATTCAGGCAGATAACCAGGCAGAGGCAGATGTTACTTTTGCTGACTTTGATGCATACAAAGAATGGTTTAATAGTAACTACACTACCGCATAATCGGTTATCCTGTAGCCAATGAAAGGAGGCAGTGGGCCAATGAACCAACATCATAATAATCGCAGGCGTCTCTATGCGACCTTATGTTTGCTGTCAGCGTTTGTGTGTCTTGCCTCCGCAGGCATCTCCCTGGCTCAATGGCGAAAAGCAGATGAAACGGAAAGCCAGCTTTCTGTCGGAACGGTGCGTGGAATGATTGTCGGCTTTGATGATCCTGAAATGACCGTCAATGTATCCCAAACCATCTCCAAGCACGCTTCCGTACAGAATACGGGTGATCTGGACGCCTGTGTCCGGACTAAGGTAGTGACTCGTTTCGGGTACAACCGTACATCTGACGGAAAGCTGATACATGATGCGTCCGTTGACTCAGACAGTATCCGGATTCAGTATAATCTCGATGACTGGTATTACTGCGCGGAGGATGGATATTACTACTATAAAGGATTTATCGGACCCAATGAGACGACACCCACTTTATTCAATAGTCTGATCGTTTCTGATTCTGTAAAAAATCAGTCTTCCTCCAATCTCAAGGCGGATGTTACGGTTACGATGGAAATGGTTCAGGCTGCTGAAAGCGGTCTGTCCTATTGGAATATGACTTCTGAACAGTTGGGAATTACCTATCTTCCTGCTCCGCAGGAGAAGCAGATCGCTTCTGCATCCTTTATTTCTCCTTCCGACGGCTTCCGTTTTGGAGGGGATAACAATGTTAGTTTTATGAATTTCAAAGATCTGGTTCCAGGATGCACAAGAACACAGGAGCTTCGGCTTTCTAATCAATGGGAATCGCCGGTTAGTGTTTCTCTCATGGCAGTTGAGTCGGATAAGAACGCAGATGTTGAAAAAATCAGGAAATTCTTTGACGATTATATCCGAATCACGGTAACGGATCACGATGGGCACTTGATATCTTCTGCTGAAAAGGGAATTCAGTTTGGTGAAGAGCTGTCATTGGGTCAATTACCCTCCGGGACGGAAAAAACTCTGAATGTCAATATGTTTTTTGATAATCAGGCAGATAATGAAGCTGCCGGTCTGATAGGTCATGTGAAATGGTTGTTTATTGCAGAAGGCAAAAATTCCTCAGAAACTTCTGAAACATCCGAAGCATCCGAGACATCCGAGACTTCTGAGACTTCCGAAACCTCTGAGACTTCCGAGACTTCTGAGAATTCTGAAACTTCCGAAACTTCCGAGACTTCTGAAACCTCTGAGACTTCCGAAACCTCTGAGACTTCCGAAACCTCTGAGACTTCTGAAACCTCTGAGACTTCCGAAACCTCCGAAACTTCTGAGACTTCTGAAACCTCTGAGACTTCCGAGACTTCTGAAACCTCTGAGACTTCTGAGACTTCCGAAACCTCCGAAACTTCCGAGACTTCTGAAACCTCCGAAACTTCTGAGACTTCCGAGACTTCTGAGACTTCCGAGACCTCCGAAACTTCTGAGACTTCTGAGACTTCCGAGACTTCTGAGACTTCCGAAACCTCCGAAACTTCTGAGACTTCCGAGACTTCTGAGACTTCCGAGACTTCTGAGACTTCCGAAACCTCCGAAACTTCTGAGACTTCTGAGACTTCCGAAACCTCCGAAACTTCTGAGACTTCCGAAACCTCCGACATGACTGACACATCAGACGGATCTATGGTTGGTGAGGATTCCCATCAAAGTTCAAAGGAAACCTCCGGAGATGACTTTCATGTTATTGATTCACCGGATGACGTTGTAAAGACCGGGGATCATTCTGTTGCTAATGTAATGATGCTTATTTCCCTGTTATCGTTTTTTGTTTTCCTATTTTTGATATGCTCTATCAAAAAGCTGGATCATGACTCACGTTAATATTTGAATGACTGCATCAGGTTATCGAAGTTTAATATTCATTTACATTCCGTCAGGGTCTGTAGCTGCATCAAAGCTCCGTCCCCGACGGTTTTGTATTGCACAATATATTTATTTAGGATATATTGTACTATGCAAAAAACAACCGATGAAGTGTTTTGCTTCACCGGTCAGATATATGCGGTTCCGAGGGAATTCGGAATTCAGGATATTTCGTTTTTGTTATTATATACTAATAATCAATTAAACGATAAAATAAAGTTTCGCAAGCCTTTTCAATGGCTGCGGGGTCCATGGTGCAGAGCCATTGGTGGGAGGTTCGAAGGGGTGAGGGGATCCGGCGGAGATATCTGCAGAAGGCAGAAGCATCGACCGAGCTGACAGGCGAGACTCGAAGCCTTTTGACTTCTTGGGCGTTTTGCCTATCCTTGACAAAGGACAGGCTCTCAAAAGTATTCCGTTTTATTGAATAAGGATCAATGAAGTTGTCCTTAATACTCCGTCAAAGGATCGTACGATTCACCGTCAAAACGTGTTTCAAAATGAAGATGGGGGCCGGTGGAATAGCCTGTGGAACCGACATATCCGATCAGCTGACCGGCTACCACCGTATCTCCGGTGGAAACGACAATCTCACACATGTGTGCGTAGATGGATGTTTTTCCGTTCCCGTGGTCAAGCATGACATAATTGCCAAAACCTCCGCTGCATCCGCAGCTTGACATTTTGCCGTAGTCGTGGGGGCAATCATTATAGGAAGCAATCACCTCTCCGTCAGCACAGGCAACCACCTTGGCACCATAAATCCCGGCGTACGCGATGTCTATGGCACCGTGAATACCGTAATAGCGTTCTTCATCAAAAAGCGCTGTCAGATAGGTAAACCCAGGGCATGGCCAGACATATTGTCCATCAGATTCCGGAACGGTCACAATTTCTGCTTTTTGTCTTTCTGCCTGTCGCTTCCGGTAGGCAGCCAGTGCTTTTCTTAATTCTGCCTGTTTTTCTTCATTTTCCTTCTTCTCGCTTTCCAGCTTTTCCTGCTTTGTGGTCAGTTCTTCAATCAGTCGTTTGTTCTCTTCGAAGAGTTCATTGATTTTTTTCTTATTTTCCTCCAGTTCCAGCTTTTCCTTTTCCACATCTGACTTGTCCGCACGGAGCTGTTTCTGATCCTCTGCAATCACATCCATCTGGCCCTGGATCGAACGAATCAAGGCATGATCGTGGTCGGAAATGCTTTTGATCATCTCGGACTTGTCAATAAAATCAGAGAAGCTCTTTGCTCCTAAAATAATCTCCAGGGAGGACACATCACCGGCGGTGTGAATCTCTCTCAGTCTTGTACGCAGCAGATCGAGTACATCCTTGATTTCCTCCAGCTTGGCTTCAATTTTCTTCTGACGGTCCAGTATGCTGCTGTTCAGCTCCTCCAGTCTTTGATTGCTCTTTTTAATGGATTGACTGAGACTGCTGATTTGCTTTTGCAGGGACTGACTGGCGGCCTTCTTGGCTTTAATTTCCTTATCCGTCAGTTTTAATTGATCCCTCAGCTCTTTTTGTTCTTCCCGAAGCTGGCTGCGCTGCTCATTGTTTTCCTCCACATTAAAATCATCAGAAACCTCAACGGAATTCAGTTCTTCTTTTGTAAATTGCTCAGAAACTTCCTCATCGTCATTGGAAGCATCATCGGCATCTTCCGAATCTTCATTTTCTTCGCCGGTAGTTTCTTCTGTTTCCTCAGAATCCCCGGAATCCTCGGTTATCTCTTCTCCATCGGATTCTTCTGCATCTGTATCTTCCTCTGAGGCCTGTTCCTCATCGGGCTGTATATTCTGTTCCTCTTCGTTCTGTTCCGTATAAGTCCATCCCTGATTTTCATCCTCTTCTTCGTCAGCGCCTGCGGACAGGGTAAAGGACATGGTCACCATCAGAGCGCAAAAAACAGCAATGGATTTAATCAGTTTATTTCCCAAGAATAGACCCTCCTTCTTTATTCAGGTACCGGGTAATGGAGATAAAGCCGCCCAAAAGTCCGATTACCATACCGATTCCGGAGAGGGACAGCAGGGTAGGCATCCATATTGTTTCCAGGGGAAGAGTCGATGCACCGATCATTCTGATAATGGAGGAGGCTGCATTTCTCACCGGTGAATACATGGAAAGGATAGCGGCAGACGCCAGAAGACCGGCAATCAGACCAATTGTCATCGCCTCGATAATAAAAGGAATCCGCACAAAGGTATTGGTAGCACCAACCGACTTCATGATTCCGATTTCGGAACGACGGGAAAACATCGTCATTTTTATCGTGTTAGCGATGATAAACAGGGTTACCACTGCCAGAATAAGAACCACCCATAAACCGACTATCGTCACAAAATAGTTCAGCTTGGTCAGCTTTCCGGCAATATCACTCCGATCACTGACTTTGTCAACGGCAGGTATTTTCTGAATCGCGCGTACAGTCTCATTGTATTTGGAAAGATCCTTGAGTCGGATACTGTATTCATTGCCAAAGGGATTTCCCTCTCCCTGCATCGCATCATAGATACTGTCACCCAGTTGATCCTTGTATTCCTTCAGGACGTCCTCACGGGTACGGTAGCGAAAGGTTTCGATATTCTCTATTTTGGAAAATTCTGAACTTAGCTTAACCGATTCCAGGTCGGAAACCTCCGGTTTCAGATAAACCGTCATCCGGTTATCATCTCCGATGTTTTCGATCAGCGTATTGACATTCAGAGAAACCAGGGCTGCCGCTCCGGTAATAATCAGGCAGGAAACCAAAACAACGACCGACGCCAGAGACATCATGCGGTTATTCCAGATATTTTTAAAACCTTCCTTAATCAGGTAACCGCAGCTTGACAGCTTCATTCTTCATCAGCCTCCTTCTTCTTTTGATCTTCCTGACCGAAAGCGTTTTTCTGTGTCGTCTCATCTGTGGCCTCTTTCTGTTCTGTCAGATCTGATTCCTGCTCCGATGATACTTCCTCGTCCGTCTCTGTCATTGTCTGAACATAAGGCTCCGGATTATACGCTGTAGGAAGGAAGGTATCATGAGTCACTTCACCTTCGGCAATCCGGATCACTCTTCCGCCGAATTCCTTTACCAATTCATGTTCATGAGTAACTACAATAACGGTGGTTCCTCTTTGATGAATGGCCACCAGCATCTTCATAATTTCATAAGAACGTTCCGGGTCAATATTACCGGTAGGTTCGTCACAGATGAGAATCTGCGGCCGATTGACCAATGCTCTCGCCAGACTGACCCGCTGTTGTTCACCGCCGGACAGCTCATGGGGTTTGCGTTTTTCTGTACCCTCCAGACCGACTAATTTCAGGACATATTTCACTCTTTTTTTCACACCGCCCTCCGGAGAGCCAATGACCCTCATCGCAAAAGCAACATTTTCAAAAACATTCATTTTATCAATCAAACGAAAATCCTGAAATACAATTCCCATGGTACGCCGGAGGTAGGGAATCTTCCTCTTGGGTATTTTCATTAGATCCAACCCATTGACATGAATACTGCCAAAGGATGCCTTTTCTTCCCGGATCAATAGCTTGAGAAGAGTACTTTTTCCCGCCCCTGAGGGGCCAACGATAAAAACAAATTCCCCGTCTTTGATAAAGAGGGAAACTTTTTTCAGAGCTTCCGTACCATTGGGATAAACCTTGGAAACATTACTCAGCTGTATCATATTTCACGCTCCTGTCTTAATACCTTATCACTTAATTATACTCCTGTTATCCGTATTTCGTCAATTGATTTTTTAACCCTGGCGGCGGATGACCCCGCTGGACGATTCGTGGCAGCGCTCCGCTTACGCTGCGCTCGGTTTTGCCGTGTATGAGCTTACTGCCGCGGCTTCCGCCCCACACGGCGCTTACGCGCCGCTTAGGGGGCATTCTGACCGGGAATTTTACCCAGAATATTTTACACTAACTTAACCCGAGAAACGCTTTGCCAAGCTAAAAGTTTTCGCTCAAGACTTTTTCAAAAGACTTGCAGGGTCAGGGACAGCGTCCCTGGTTATACTTCTCAGAGTGCTAAAATCAAAAGTTACTTTTAGATAATGTCATCGTCTTGCTTCATCATACACCATTATGACAGCGTGTTTTGTCAGGTTATAGGATTGAGAGGAATGTCCGGAGAAAAACTTATAAACCACGATTCTTTGTCAAAAGGGTATTCTTATTTTTGTTGAAAACTCTTTCTCGGGTGATTGTATGAGGTGGAATAATATGGTATAATACCCATAAGAAACTGTTTCGGATGAGGAAGGATACTATGAGACAAATTACAATCGGTGCCAATGACGGCGGTCAGCGCCTGGATAAATTCCTGAGTAAGCGCTTCAAAAATATGCCCCAATCGCTGCTCTATAAGTATATCCGCACAAAATACATCAAGCTTAACGGAAAACGCTGTGAGATATCCAGCCGTCTGCAGGCAGGAGATGTTCTCACTCTGTATATCAAGGATGAGTTTTTTGAAGAGGTTCCGGATGAATATGACTTTCTGAAAGCACCTGTCAAGTTGAATATTCTGTATGAAGACAAAAATCTGCTGTTGCTGAACAAAAAACCAGGATTATTGGTCCACCCGGATGACACCTATCATTTTGACTCTCTGATTGCGCGGGTTCAGCATTATTTATACGATCAGAAGGAATATGATCCCGCTCAGGAAAAATCGTTTGCCCCGGCACTGATCAATCGGATTGACAGAAATACCGGCGGTATCGTAATGGCAGCCAAAAATGCCGAAACCCTGCGGATTATGAATCAGAAGCTGAAAGATCGGGAGATTCAAAAGTATTATTTGTGTATTGCGACCGGAATTTTCAAGGAAAAGGAAGCACTGCTGGAGGATTATCTGGAAAAAAACGAATCTCAGAACAGAGTTTATATCTCTCATAAGCCCAAAGAGGGAAGCAAAACCATCCGTACACGGTATAAGGTGCTTGCAGAAAAAAATGGGATGAGCCTGGTGGAGGTTGACCTGCTGACCGGCAGAACCCATCAAATCCGGGCGCATTTTGCTTCTATCGGTCATCCGCTGTTAGGGGACGGCAAGTATGGAAAAAATGAAACAAATCGAAAGGCCGGTATGCGATACCAGGCTTTGTATTCCTATAAGCTGCGATTTGAATTTACCACCGACAGCGGGATACTGGAATATCTGAATCACCGCTGCTTTACCGTACCGGAGGTATGGTTTACCGAGCAATTCGGCAAAGAGGATTATCTGGATCCGATTACCGGAAAAACATGACAGAGAAGGAGTATTATGATGGAGAAAAACATTTCTGTTTCCGTAGTGATTCCAGCACATAATGAAGAAAACTATATCAAACGCTGCATCACATCCGTCCGACGCTCCGCCAAACGTTTTGGAGGAAGGGTTGAAATCATTATTGTCTGTAACCGTTGTACCGACCGGACGGAAGAACTGGCAAAGCAGCTTGGTGCCGTGGTGCTGCATAATGAAGAACGCTGTATCGCTCAGGTGAGAAACACCGGAATTCAAGCTGCCAAGGGAAAAGTAATCGTGACCATGGATTGTGACAACCGTATGACGGAATCCACACTCTCTGAAATCTGGTACTGGATGAAAAGCGGCAGATTCATTGGCGGAGGAGCACCTATGCGTTTTGAACGGTATTCCTTTCCCTTGTGGTGCAATGATCTGCTGTGCAGATTCGGATTTGCACTGACCGGATGCTATTGCGGCATTTTCTGGGCGGAGCGTTCTGTCTGGAATGCAATTGGCGGTTTTTCGAATCTGCGGGCCATGGAGGATGTGGCAACCGCCCGTAAATTGAAACAGTATGCCAGAAAAAGGGGAAAGCATTACGGCTGCCTCAAAAAGAACTTTCTGATCAATTCCACACGAAAATTTGATGACAGGGGAGACTGGCTGTATTTCCGACTGGCTTTCCGGAATGCCGGTGCCATGGTGCGGGCTGCCTTCGGAGATACCAGGGACATGGAACAGCTGATTGATGAATTATTCTATGATTATAAACCACAAAAGGAGAATCAACCATGTGGATGCCAGTAATAACCTATAGTGAACCCAATGCCGTCCGGAGCCACGCCAAAGAGCTTTCAGCACTTGGCAAAAAGGCGCTGATCGTTACGGGAGCCAATTCTGCCGTGCTGTGCGGTGCTTTCAAGGATGTCACTGATGCTCTGAAGGAATACCGGATTCCTTATGTCCTTTACAATAAAATCGAACAAAACCCTTCTGTAGAAACTGTCCTTACCGCTGCTGCTTTCGGTCAGCAGGAGCAGGTTGATTATGTCATTGGTGTGGGGGGCGGATCCCCATTGGATGCCGCCAAGGCAATCGCATGGGTGTTGTGTCATCCGGAAGCGGATTCGGCTGCATTATATACGCCGGGAAACAATACACATCTTCCCGTAGCCCTGGTTCCCACTACCTGCGGCACGGGTTCGGAAGTGACACCCATCAGTGTCCTGACAAGAACGGAGCTTCGGACAAAAAAATCCATCAGTCATCCCGTTTTTGCCAATCTCGCCCTGATCGACGGAGCTTACCTGACAAAAGCACCGCTGTCGGTGCTGCGCAGCACTGCTCTGGACGCGTTGACTCATCTGTGGGAAAGCGCTCTCAACCGTCGTTCAGATGATTTCAGCCGGATGGCCGTAGATGCCGGGCTGCGATTGTGGACAGCAGAAAAAGACTGCCTGCAAGAGGGAACAGAGGATCCTGTCAGACTGCAAAAAATGATGAATGCCTCTGCCATGGCAGGAATCGCCATTGCCCAGACCAGCACGACACTGCCTCATGGGTTCAGCTATTCCCTGACAGTGGAGATGCAAGTTCCTCATGGAAAGGCAGTAGGATATTTTGCAGCAGGCTATCTAGCAGAAGCAGAGGAAAATATTCGGAAGGAATTGCTTCAAAAAGCAGGTTTTTACGATTTGCAGGATTATCGGCAGTGGTATGGCAGGCTTTATGATGTTCCGGATGTTCCCGATTCCTTGTTGGAACAGGCAACAGAAGCAATATGGAACAATCCTCAAAAGCTGCAGACCGCTCCTTTTGAGGTTAATCTGCCGATGCTGCGGCGCATGGTCTTTGACATGAAATGGCACAGCCCCAAATGCTGACAGGAAAAATTGATTTCAAAGCAGAATTCTCACAAAATACTATTTTCAAACAGAATAAAAAGTGTTGGTTGTTAGCGAGGCAAATATGTCCTGTGTACGCAGGGGGCTTTCCGGTCGCCCCCTGCACTCCTTCGGTAAGAATATATGAGGATAGTTTATATCTATGGAAAGGCGTTGCAAAGCGGTTTTCTGGTCAAAATGCAACCACCCCTAAGCGGCGC
>CACYCV010000198.1 GCA_902772955.1 uncultured Ruminococcus sp. | reverse complement strand
AAAGGCTGCGGGGTCCATGGGGTGGAACCCCTGGTCGCTGTCCGCAGACAGCGAAACACCTGTGGAGCATCATCAGATCAGGTTTCTTCCTTCACAGTATTTACACAACAGCATATCACCGCCAAGAGCGCGGAAAATCTTAGGCAGATAAGGCTCCGTATGGGTAATACAGTTGGGATTGGAGCATCTGACATTATGGGTGTCAAACCGGCGAGGCATCGGCTTCCGGTCAGCATTTTCCAGCATTTTAATAATCAATGCCATCCGGGCATACATCCCATAGACCGTCTGAATGAAATACTTGGCGCGATCGTCATAATCCACCTCTTCGGTAATTTCATCTACCCGAGGCAAGGGATGCAGGATTTTCATATCCCGTTTTGCCAGCTTCATTTTTTCGGTGTCCAGCACAAAAACGCCCTTTTGCTGCTCATATTCCTCCGGACTTTTGAAACGTTCCCGCTGAATACGGGTCATATACAGTACATCCAGCATGGGAATCGCCTCTGCCAGACTTCTGACCTCGCTGTAACGGCAGCCGGAAGCATTCATAATATCCTTGATATACTGAGGCACAGAAAGCTCCGGTGTGGAAATCAGCACAAAGCTGTTTCCTTTGAAATGCGACATGGTCTTGATGAGTGAATGTACAGTTCTGCCGTTTTTCAGATCACCGCAAAGGCCGATACACATATTGTCCAGTGTCTGCTTTTCATTGTAAAGCGTCACAATGTCCGTGAGGGTCTGGGTAGGGTGCAGATGTCCGCCGTCTCCGGCATTAATCACGGGAGCCGCCGAATAAAGTGAGGCCGCCTTGGCTGTTCCCTCAAGAGAATGCCGGATGGCAATAATATCCGCGTAACCGCCTACCACTGTAATGGTATCCTTCAGGCTTTCTCCCTTGGCAACCGAGGAATTCTGGGGATTGTCAAAGCCAATGATACTCCCCCCCAAACGCAGCATCGCCGTTTTGAAGGACATTTGTGTTCTGGTGGAGGGTTCATAAAACAATGTGGCCAGAATTTTTCCCCGGCAGACCTCCGCGTAATCCTGCGGACGCTCCCTGATTTCATTGGCAAGTTCAATAATCTCCATCAGTTCACTGACAGAGAGGCTTTCAAGATCGATAACGTGTTTGGTTTTCATACGATTCCCCCTGTACATCCTGCAGTAAGCTGCCCCGATGGGAGCAGCCTGTTGACAAAAAAAGAGTCTGTCGTAAACGATACGGCAGACTCTTGAAACTTACTTATTGTTGAAGATTGTCATGATATCCATGAACGAATCATCCGCATCGTTGCTCTTGGGAGCAGCCGGAGCTGCGGCAGGCTTGGTGTTGGGACCAACAGGAGCCTTGGTGCCGGCATTGGGATACATCGGTGCCGGAGCTGCAGCAGGTGCCTCATTCTGTACAGCGGGTCTTGCCGTATAAGAGGGAGCCTGAGGATACATAGGCTGAGCAGGTCTCATCGGCTTATCCTGAGGCTTTGTCACCGTACCGAAACGGGCCGGATCCGGCTTAGGGGCAATGGGTGAACCGTACTGGAAGGGAGACAGAGGCTTCTTCTCTTCCTTCTTGACAGAAGGCATGGGAGCAAAATTATCGGTGGTGGGGAAGCCGGTGGCGATAACAATCACGCTGATGGCATCCTCCATCTCTTCGTCCAGGGCAGCACCCCAGATAATGACTGCGTTTTCATCTGCCTGCTCGGAAATCATGGTGGAAGCATCCTGAATCTCATCCAATCCGATGTCAGGAGAAGCCTTGATATTGACAATCAGTCCCTTTGCGCCCTGGATCGAGGTACCCAGCAGCGGGCTGGAAATAGCATTCTGAGCGGCAATCTTTGCCTTATCCTTACCGGAAGCCACGCCCACACCCATCAGGGCATAGCCGGCATCCTTCATAACGGAGGTAACGTCCGCGAAATCCAGATTGACAAGCCCCGGAATCACGATCAGGTCGGTAATGCTCTGCACGCCCTGACGCAGAACATCATCAGCGGCAAAGAAAGCATTCTGCAGGGTGATCTTTTCTTCGCTGATATGCTTCAGTCTTTCATTGGGAATGACAATCAGAGAATCCACATGCTGCTGCAGCTTCTGGATGCCCTGCTGTGCCTGTTCCATACGGCGCTTGCCTTCAAAAAGGAACGGCGTGGTAACAATACCGACGGTCAGGATACCCATTTCCTTGGCAACCTCTGCCACAATCGGAGCCGCACCCGTACCTGTGCCGCCGCCCATACCGGCGGTAATGAATACCATATCGGTATCCTTCAGAAGCTCTGCGATGACCTCTCTGCTTTCCTCTGCGGCCTTTTCGCCCACCTCCGGCTTGGAGCCTGCGCCCTTACCATGGGTGATCTTCTCACCGATCTGTACCTTCTGGGTAGCCTTGGAACGATTCAAGGACTGCTTATCGGTATTGATGGAAATAAATTCCACTCCTGTTACATACTCTACCATGCGGTCAATGGCGTTTCCGCCGCCGCCGCCGACACCTACCACTTTAATATGTACGATGCTCTCTACTTCGTTTTCAAATTCGTAAGGCATTGTTCTACTCCCTTCAAAATCCACATCTGACAGAGGCTGCATTCCTCCAGACCCTCTGACTCTGCTTTTTGTTTATAAACCTATAACTGATACTAATTTACCACTTTTACAAAAAAAATTCAATACGCTAACGGCGTTTTTCATCATCTTTATGATTCTTTTCGCAATCCGACGGACACATTTCCTGTTTTTTGTTAAATATGCCCATTCTCTCTTTAGTCCTGCCAGTCAACAGCCTCCCCCGGATCAACAAAATCAGGAGCGTCTGCCCAGGTATCATCAAGGCCTGTCTGATCGTCCCATACACCATCATCTGGCGTATTATCATCCGGAGTGTTGTCGTCCGGAGTGTTGTCGTCCGGGGTGTTGTCGTCCGGGGTGTTGTCGTCCGGGATGTTGTCGTCCGGGATGTTGTCGTCCGGGGTGTCACCGGTATCGGTACCTTCCTCTCCGGAATTTGTTTCAGGATCCGTTTCATGGCCGATGTCCGTCTCTGCCTCAGAAGTTTCAGTCGCTGACTCCTGGGAGGAGGCTCCGGTACTGCTTTCTGACGAAGACTCCTGCTTGACGGTTTTTTGTGAACGGAAATAGGACTTTCCTCCCTCAGACGCGCTCAGAGACACATCCAGTGTACCGCCGTCCTCCTCCGAAACACCCTTTTGCAGGATTTTCATGGCGGTTTTCATCTTATAATCAATATTTTCCGGCGTACCGAGAATAATGTGAAGCCCCTTTTTATGTTCCAGCGTAATCTTTGACAGATTGGAAATATCAATGGTTTTCAGCACGCCGAAGCCGTAACGATCCGCTGCCGACAGAATCTCGTTGATGAACGATTCAATGCTGCTGTCCTGATAACTGATAGAGGACGAAAGTCTGGGATTATTCAGCTTGGCACCCATGATAATCGGCACGTCCGTCTGCTTTTTATCGAAAATATCAATGATTTTGCCGCTTTCACTCAGCAGCACATACTTTCCCTGACTTTCGATCATAGAGGTAGGAACAGCTTCCTGAACGTTAATGACAATCCGGTTAAACAGTTTTTTCCGGATGGTCACCGATTCAATGTAGGGAAACTTCCTCCAGATTTCACTTTCTCCGGGAGAGGTGTTGCACAGAATCAGGTTATCTCCCGGTTCGATCATACAGGAGGCAATAATATCCTCCTTGCTGTAGCGAGTCTCTCCCTCCACCGAAATGCTGTCAATCTTAAAGAAGACCGTCAATGACAGCACGATACAAACCGATACCAGTACCAGCAATGTCGCCGCATAAAACAGGATCCGCTTGACCTTGCGCTTATAAGGACTGCTTGGCGCCTTGGCAGGCGGAAGCGGTTTCACAAACAGCAGGGAGCTTTCCCGCTGGGGCTTTTTCAGCACATTTTCGGCATCCTTATCCAACAGGTCAGGATAGCGGAAGGCATCATCGTAGGAGGAATCTCCATCCAATGCCAATTGGCTGCGTCCCTTCTTCTCTTCCGGCTCCGCCGGTCTGTTCCTGACAGGAGAGGGCTTTGCCTTCTGTTTGCTCCTTTCTTTATGAGGCGCACCGACATTTTTCCCCTTCCTGCCGTTCTGTCCTTTCGGGGGAGACAGATTTCGGGTTTTCTGACTATGATCCGATGGTACCGGCTTACCTGCACCACCCTTTTTGCGGGCATCACCCGTTGGTTTCTTACTCATTCTCTCATTTCCTCGTCATATACGGTGCCGACGGAATCACTGCTTCTTTCGGCGGCTTTTATCGGCGGACAGAATCTCGATCATGACTGTATAGATGCGCTTTGACGCATCCGAAATAGCCATTTTTCTGGCGTTTTCCGAATATTCTGCCAGTCTTGCCGGATCGGAAGCCAATTTGTCAATCTCCTCCGTCAGCTTTTCCGGAGTCAGGTCCTTTTCCTCAATCATCACTGCCGCATTTTTGCTGACCAAGGACATGGCATTATGGTACTGATGATTTTCCGCCACATTGGGAGAGGGAATCAGGATGGCCGGTTTTCCCTTGACCTGAATTTCACTCAGGGTAATGGCACCCGCTCTGGCAATCACCACATCCGCTGCTGCGAGACAAACGGGCATATCATTGATATATTCCCGGATATCCAGATTTTTGGCAGCCGACAGATCCGCCCCCTTTTCTTTCAGCAGCTCCGGAAACCACTTTCCGTACTGGCCATAGGCATGAATGTGCTGATATTTTCCGTCCTTAGCGCTTCTGGCGATGATGTCCGCCAGGGACTCATTGATTTTTCTGGCTCCCAGACTGCCGCCAAAGGACAGAATCACGGGACGATCATCCAGACCAAGTGCCTTGCGGGCGCTCTCTCTTTCCTGGGCAAGTATTTCTCCCCGGACAGGATTGCCGGTATCCACAAAACGGCAGTTTCCTTTGAAGTGCTTCCGGGCATCGGGCATTGCCAGCAATACCCGGTCCGCTTTTTTCGAAAGCATTTTATTGGCCACGCCGGGATAGGCATTCTGTTCATGAATCAGGGTGGGAATTCCCAGCTTCTGGGCTGCCCGCAGCACAGGTCCGCTGACATAACCGCCAGTTCCGATACAGAGATCCGGCTGAAATTCCAGAATCATCCTTTTGGCGGCTTTTCCCGCCGAAATTGCTTTTTTGATGGTTACCAGATTATCCTTCAGCGCCTTCGGAGAAATCTTGCGACGGAAGCCCTGAACCGTAATACCCTTGAAATCAAATCCCGCCTGGGGAACCAACCGTTCCTCCATGCCGCCCTTGGCACCGATGTAGAGGATTTCGGCATCCGGCTGACGTTCCCTGACATATCCGGCAATGGCCAGCGCAGGATTGATATGTCCGGCGGTACCGCCGCCGGCGAAAATAATCTTCATAAATCATTCCCCCTCATTTCATCAGGCCTTTTCCAGGTTGGCCGTTCGTGAAATTGACAAGACGATTCCCATCTGTGCCAGCAGCATGATCAGCGATGATCCGCCGTAGCTGAAAAACGGCAGGCTGATGCCGGTATTGGGAAGCCAGTCCGTTATAACCATTATATTCAGAACAACCTGAATTCCGATCTGTGCCGAAAGACCGATCCCCAGCAGGGATCCGAACTTATCCTTGGCGTTGACGGAAACATAGATGCCCCTCCAGACCAGCAGTGCAAAGACGCACAGAATAATCGCCGCTCCGATAAAGCCCAGCTCCTCACAGACCACCGCAAATACAAAATCGTTCTGTACTTCCGGAATATACAAAAACTTCTGACGGGACTGTCCCAGTCCCTGTCCCCAGAAACCGCCGGAACCGATGGCATACAGGGAGTTTCTTGTCTGATAGGTATCCTGCCACATTTGTTCGTCCGTATATTCCAGTGCCTGTCCCCAACCGGCCAGTCGTGTCATGGCATAGCCCAGCTTTCCCGAAACATAGAGTCCCAGGATTACCACCACAATGGCAGCGCCTGCAATAATAAAATAGCGCAGCTTGACACCGCTGATATACATCATCAGGGCAATCAGCAGGGCAATGATGACAATACCGGAATAGTGGGGTTCCAGCAGCAGCAAAAAGGAAATGACCACCAACAGGATCACTCCCGGCAAGACGCCGTAACGGAAGGTATCCATTTTTTTGAAATACTTGGAGCCCCAGTGAGCCATAAACAGAATAACGGCGAATTTGGCAATTTCCGAGGCCTGTATGGAAATCGGACCGGCACCAATCCAACGGCGGACACCGGTGCTGGAGGGCATGATCAGCACCACACCCAGAGCAATACCTGCCAGTACCAGAATGGGAAAGGCAAATTTATGGAAGTGATGATAGTCAAAATAGGACAGAAGAATCATGGCAACCAGTCCGATGACAGCAAAGATTCCCTGCCGGATCAGATAGGTATAGCTGTTGCCTGTATATTGCAGAGCAGAGGGATAGCTGGCGGAAAACATCATGATCATTCCGATAATCAGCAGAATCAGTACCAGAAACAAAAAGGTCATGTCCAGACCCAGACGAACCGAAAACAGCTTCAGCCGCTTTTTGACTCTGGTAGGGAATCTCATTTTTCCCTGATACGGTTCTTTTTCCGGCGGTGCCGGAGGCAAAGGCGATGGCGATGGCTGCGGCAGCTTTCGTGCCGGTGAAGAATCCAATCTCACGGGTGGTACATCCTTTCCTGATGGTGGTAGGTTCGCTCATTATCCTCCGAAGGAAAGGAGACGATAATGGCCGTTGACAACCATAATAAAGGCCAGCGAACCACAGATAATCGTAAACACACTGAACAGAACGACAATTTTGACCTCGGACCAGCCGCTCATTTCAAAATGATGATGAATCGGACTCATCTTGAACAACCGCTTGCCCTTGGTCGCTTTGAAATAGAGTACCTGCAGGATCACGGAGAACATTTCGCAGATGTAAACCAGTCCCAGCAAAATCAGCATAAGGGGCATATCCAGGGCAAAAGCCAGGGCACAGACAAATCCGCCCAGATAGAGGGAACCGGTGTCTCCCATAAACACCTTGGCGGGATGGAAATTCCAGATCAGGAATCCAAGACAGCCGCCGGCAAGGGCCGCCGAAATAATGGACACGCCCATTCTGCCTGCATAGCCGGCAATCAGCATAAAGAAGATGGAAATAAAGAAGGTCACCGAACCGTCCAGACCGTCGATTCCGTCTGTCAGATTGACGGCATTCACTATTCCCACAATCAGAATGGCTGCCAGGGGATAATAAAACAGTCCCACATCTACCATCCCGACAAAAGGAATAAAGGTTTCGGTCTTGCCGCCAAAGAGCATCACCGTCACCAGATAGGCAATCGCCACGACAAACTGCAGAATCAGCTTCTGCACGGCTGTCAGCCCAAGATTTCTTTTCTTGACAGCCTTGATATAGTCATCAATGAAGCCAATGGCACCAAAGGCTGCCGCCATAAACATTCCGGCAAAGATTTTAGCCGTCATGAGCGGTGTTTCCGCCATGCCAAAGGCATGATACAGCAAAACGCAAGCGCTTCCCACCGCCAGACTTGACAGAATAAACATAAAGCCGCCCATGATAGGGGTTCCCTGCTTGGAATTATGCCATTTAGGACCTTCGTCACGAATGGTCTGACCAAAATGAATTTTTTTCAGAAAGGGAAGCAGCCAAAAGCCAAACAACGCTGCCACCGCAAAGGAACCTCCCGCAGCAAAAACCGTCCACATTCCTGTATTCATAGCTTTTCTTTTCCACCTTTCCAGCCTCTGCCGCCCGGATTTTCCTGCTGTACAGCGGCATTTCCTTATTCCTTGGAAAATCGGGACTCTGTCCGAAACCCTGCTGGGGGAAAACTCTTTTTTGAAAAAAGGGTTTTCCCCCGGACCTCTTTCCAAATAGCTTGTGTTTTGCCGTCAAAGATCCACAGAAAAAGGGTATATTTTAAAAATTGATATTCCTGCGTCTGCTCCTGCCGGCACGGGCTACATAATACTGTTATCCTGATTAAAGGTTATCTCAATGACCGAATACGGTTCGACCTCCGTACCCGGAGGTATATCCTGCTTCTTGGCATAGCTGCTGCCTTCCGAAGACAAGGATCCCTTGAGGGAAATATTCAGATTGCATTCCGCTGCCATCCGGTTGACCTCCGTCAGAGAATGGTTGGCAAAATCAGGAACCTTAACCTTTGGCAGTTCGGAATCGTATTCCGTATAAAGCACCACCACGCCGTTTTTCGGAATGGTCGTATAGGGAGAGGGATTCTGTGCCACAACCACCGAACCGCTGCCCATCACAATGCTCTTCAGCTTGGAGGAATTAATGGCAGACTGGGCATCCGTGACGGTAGCGCCAACATACTCTCCGGTTATGGTATCCAGATTGCCCAGCTCGGAAGCGCTGTAAACCTTCTCCACGCCCAGATAGGGCAGTACATCTCCCAGAATATTCCGGAAGCAGGGAGCCGCAACAGTCGTTCCGTAATAGCTGATGCTCGTATCGGGAGCGTCAAAATAGCAGATCAGAGCCACCTGGGGATCATCCGCAGGAGCAAAGCCGCAGTAGGAACCGATATAATCGCTGGAGGGATTTCCGTCCTCATCCACGATTTTCTGAGAAGTACCCGTCTTACCGGCAATCCGGTAGCCTGCGATATAGCCGTTGGAGCCGCCTCCGCTGATAACGTTATTGGCCAGCATCTGACAGACCTTTTCGGACACCTCGGCGGAAACTGCCTGACGGCGCACCTTGGGTTCTGTGGTTTTGACCACATTGCCGGCAGAATCGGAAATATTCTGCACCACATAGGGTGTCATGAGCTTGCCTCCGTTGGCAATGGCAGCACAGGCGGACAGCATCTGAATGGGGGTGATTTTGAAGTTCTGACCAAAGGAGCCGACTGCCAGGTCCATCAGATCCATCCCGCAGACGCCATCGTTATGAAAGAACACGTCATCACTTTCACCAGGAAGATCAATCCCTGTTTTTTCCGACATTCCAAAGGCTACATAATATTCATAGTATTTTTCTCTTCCCAGCATGAAACCCATCTGCATGAAGGCGGGGTTGCAGGAATTGCAGAGTGCCTGCTCCAGGGTTTCTTTTCCGTGACCGATGCTGGACCAGCAGTCTACGGTGCTGGCTCCTTCAAAGGGAACATAGGTGCCGTGGCACTCATATTGCACCTCTCCCTTATCCAGTCCCTCCGAAAGCATGGCACAGGCCATTACCATTTTGAAAACGGAACCGGGCACATAGGTATCACTGACGCCTTTGTTACGCCACTGTTTGGCCTGAGCCTTGATGGTGGCCTCCTCCTGCTGATCCTCCGGAAGGGCTTCAATCTGTTTGCGAATCTTTTCATCCGCAATGGTAAACGGATCATTGGGATTAAAGGAGCCCTCACAGGCGAAACCGATAATCGCACCGGTTTTGACATCCATCATAATGGCGCAGCCTCTGTTGCCTACATTGAATTCATTGATGGTTTCCCGGACATACTTTTCCATCACACTCTGAATATACTCATCAATGGTCAGGGTGATATTATAGCCGTCCACCGCATTGACCTTCTGCTCATATTCAAAGGGCATCTCCTGGCCGACTGCATTTCTGGCAATGACCAGACGCCCCGGCTTGCCGCTGAGATAGTCGTCATACTGGTATTCGACACCTGCCAGTCCCTGGCTGTCGCTTCCCACAAATCCCAGCACGTCTCCCAGGAAATTATCATTGGTGTAATAGCGCTTGTAGTCCTCTATGGTTTTGATCACATTGCCGATTCCGTATTCCTCATGGATGCGGTTGCTGAATTCCAGCACCTTATCCTTGACATCGGTATCCACCTTGCGCTTAACCACGGAGTAGTAGTTGTTTTCTCTGGTCTGCTTCAGCACCTTTGCTTCTTCCACACCCAGAATTTCCGAAAGTCCCTTGGCGATCACTTTGCGTTCTTCATCATTTCTGATATTGGCCGGTTCCAGCACGATATTCCACACCGTAATACTCTGGGCGAGAATATTTCCATTGCGGTCATAAATACTGCCCCGCTTTGCCGACAGGGATGTATCAGACAACTGTTGTTCACTGGCTCTCTGCTGGAGCCGTTCCGCCATATAGGTCTGCAGATACAGCAGCCTTCCGGACACCGTGCCGAATCCCAGCACAATAATCAGCAACATAATCACACCTGCCCGGTGTACCATTCGTCTGGACGCTGTCAATCTAGCCATACATCCACTCCCTTCCCTTTTTCTGATCATTTCATAAGTAGACAAAATCGGGTGTCTGCACCAAAAGAGAGCCGCACCGGGCAGTACTCCCCTTTATTACATCCACCCTCGTTATGCTATGTTTATTTGCACCTGGGTCCGAATATGATGCTTCCAGGCACAAAACTTTTCCCGTCAGAAGCCGAAGAACCTGCCAATCTTGGTCAGAATCGATTCCTTGCTGTCGTCTCTCAACACCTCTCCCTGGTCGCCGTCCGTCAGTGAAACGAATTCCTTCTGGGCCGCCTTGGCTTTGGTCATGCCGAGCTTTGTTTCCGCATAATTCTGAACAATTTCCGTTGTCAGCTTCCGGTCGATCTTCAACTGATACTGCGCCTGAAGATTATCCTGATTTGCCAGCGTTCCGTTTGCCGTCAGAATCTTGTCATTCAGTTCATTAATGACAACATTGTTGTAGACAATCCAGGACGAAATGGCCGCTACCACCAGTGTCAGCAAAGACACGCTCAGGATGACAAAGGGATTTCTCCTTCTTTTCTGTGCTTTCAGGGACTGACCGGCGTCCAGTCGGATCACCTTACTATCATTCTCTTCCGGCTTGGAATGCTTATTGTGGGTTGGTTTTTGGGTTGGCTCCGGCTCAAACAAGGATAAATCGTAAGCAAGCCCGTTCTGTTTGTTCATAGACACAGCAATTCCTTCCTTTCATCAGAATCTATCGGTACCGAAGCCCGGCAGACGAATTCATTCTCCTGTTCTGACGGTGCTTCGCGGGGTATTCGCTTCCGGCCTCCTTATGATTTCGGAAGCTTTTCACAGCAGCGGAGTTTGGCGCTTCTGCTGCGGGGATTTTCTTCCAGCTCCTGAGGAGAGGCCTCCGCAGGCTTTCGTAAAACCAGCCTGGCATCCGGGGTTTTGCCACAGACACACACCGGAAAATCCTTCGGACAGGTACAGCCTGTACACCATTGTGTCATGCGCTGCTTGACCACTCTGTCTTCCAGAGAGTGGAAGGTGATGACCGACAGCCTTCCTCCCGTTTTCAAAGCAGCAAAGGCACGGTCCAGTCCTGCCGACAACCGGTCCAGCTCGCCGTTGACCGCAATTCTCAAGGCCTGAAAGGTTTTCCTGGCGGGATGCTTGTCCTGCCGCCGGGCAGCGGGATAGGCACTCTTGACAATTTCGGCCAGCTGCAGGGTTGTGGTAATGGGGGCCTTCTGGCGCTCCCGCTCAATGGCTCTGGCAATATTTTTGGCAAACTTTTCTTCACTATAGGAATAAAGAATCCTGACCATCTCCTGATAGGGCAGGCGGTTGACAAGATCCGCAGCGGTTTCTCCGGTCTGGCTCATCCGCATATCCAGGGGAGCATCCACATGATAGGAAAATCCCCGGCTGGCGGTATCCAGTTGGTGAGAGGATACACCGATATCCAGCAGAACCCCGTCCAGAGCCGGCACCGAAAGACGTGTCAGAATCTCAGGAATTTCGGAAAAATTTGATTGCACAACGCTGACATGAGCATCTCCGTCAAAACGGCTGTGAAGAACTTCAATCGCATCCGGATCCTGGTCTACACAGATCAGCCTTCCGGTGGTCAGCCGTCGGAGAATTTCCGCCGAATGACCGCCGCCGCCTGCGGTGCCGTCAAGATAGACCCCATCGGGATGGATCTGCAGGGAAGCAATGGTTTCCTGCAGCAACACGGGTTTATGTGAGAATTCCATTTTTTACCGTCCTAAATTTCATACAGGTTCATCACCTCAAGCACTTGACTTTCGGATATTTCCTGATTATACTGATTCCAGCGCTCCATATCCCATATTTCCACCCGGGATCCTGTACCGATGATCATGATATCCTTATCCAGATGGGCATAATCCCGGAGCAGCTGCGGCAGCAGAATTCTTCCCTGCTTATCGGGAACCAACTCGGCGGCACTGGAAAACAGAAAGCGTTTCAGATCCTTTGTCTGTGCAGAGGGCAGCGCGCAGATTTTCTGGCCCAGCTCCTCCCATGCCTTCTGAGACAGCACAGTAATGGATTCATCTGTTCCTTTTGTGGCATAGAAAACTTCACCAAGCTCCTCTCGGAACTTGGCGGGCATAATGACACGGCCTTTGGTGTCGATATTATGTTGATAGGAACCGATCAACATTCTTAGCAACCCTTTGGGAAAGCGGCGCCTTTTTCTCCATCCGGCACCACTTCAAACCACCTTTCACCACTTTCTGTACCCATTATAGAATATTCCTGCCAAAATTGCAAGCTATCTGAAAGAAATATCCATAAGTTTTTTGCCCATAGTAAGAGAATGTTTATCACTATTTTGGCATAGGTCCCAAAACAAAACAATCGTTTGCCATTCTCGTGCATTTTTTCGGAATTTCCGGTAAAACTACCTGTATCAAATAACGGTGGTGAATCAAGTGCAGTATTTCTACGCGTTTCTGGTAGGTGGGCTTTTTTGTGTCATCGCCCAGATTCTGATCGACAAAACCAAGCTGACGCCTGCCAGAATTCTGGTTGCCTATGTTACCATGGGCGTTTTTCTGACGGCCATCGGTGTGTATGAGCCCTTAGTGAGCTTTGCCGGTGCCGGAGCGACTGTTCCGCTGACAGGCTTTGGCTATTCCCTGGCCAAGGGCATCGAAGAATCCGTGGCGGAAAGCGGCTGGCTGGGTGCCTTCAGCGGCGGACTGACAGCATGTTCGGCAGGCATTGCCTCCGCCGTCTTTTTCGGGCTGATGGCCGCACTGGTACGAAAAGCAGTTTCCCGATAAAACAAAAAACGAAAACGGTGCCGTCCAAGTGACATCCGTTTTCGTTTTTTGTTTTGAAATCAAGCCTTCTCCGAAGAAGCTTATGACAAACGCCAACCCGTTTGTTCGGAATTACGGTCTGTATGCCGCTCCGATGGTTCCTCCACATAACAGCAGATCCCCATCATAGCACACCAGCGCCTGTCCCGGAGTAATGGCTCGCTGAGGATGATCAAACACAACCCTGATCCTGTCGCCTTCCAACGGATACAAAACCGCCGGCTGCGCCTTCATGTTGTAGCGCACCTTTGCTTCTACCCGGATGGGGGCATCCGGACGGGCAATGGACACCCAGTTGACCTCGTCCGCTTCTACGGTATCGTCAAACAAATCCTCATTGCTGCCAAGGGTCACGGTATTGTTGACCGGGTCCTTTGCCAGTACATAAGCCGGCTTGCCCAGCGCAATGCCCAATCCCTTCCGCTGTCCGATGGTATAGCGGATAATGCCGCTGTGTTCTCCCAGAACCTTTCCCTCCCGGTCAATAAAATGACCCTTGGGAAAAGTCTTGCCCATATCGGTTTCAATAAACCTGGCATAATCACCGTCCGGCACAAAGCAGATATCCTGGCTGTCCGGTTTTTCGGCATTCAGCAGTCCATGCTGCGCCGCAATGGCTCTGGTTTCCGGTTTTGTCAGCTCTCCAATGGGAAACAGGGTTTTGGACAGCTGCTCCTGTGTCATACCGAACAAGACATAGCTCTGATCCTTTTTTTCATCCCTGCCCTTCAGCAGCTGATACCGTCCGGATTTTTCATCCCAGCGCCGGCGTACATAATGGCCGGTGGCAATATAATCATTGCCCAGTGATTCGGCCCGTCTGAGCAGGGCATCAAATTTAAGAAAGCGATTGCAGTCAATACAGGGATTGGGCGTCAGTCCCATGCAATAGGCACGGTTAAATCTGTCGATCACACATTCCCGGAACTGCTCCCCAAAGGAAAAAACATAATAGGGAATCCCCAGCCTGAAGGCTGCCCACCGGGCATCCTCCACATCCTCCAGAGAACAGCAGGTTTTCTGATTTTTCAGCGCAATATCCTCATTGGTAAACAATCTCATGGTAGCGCCTGTCACATCATATTCCTGCTTCAGAATAGCCGCGGCTGCCGAGCTGTCCACTCCGCCGCTCATGGCAACCAGCACTTTTTTTCTTTCCTGCATAGTATCCCCCTGTCGCCTCACCGTTGGTTCACAACATCCCAGGGTGTCAGCATTCCCAGGATCCGCCCGTCCACGGAACCGTTATCGGTCAGAAAAATCACTGCCAACCGTCTGCTGCGCTGGGAACGTTTTTCAAATTCGTTTTTAACGTCAAAAAGGGTTGCCGTCTGAGGCAGAAACAAAAAGCGTTCATTTTCGTGGCAATCAATAGGCAGCAGCTCCTGAAAATCCTCAATCAGCATTTCATCATTCATACACGTCATATTGTGCTGCAGCGCATAGCCAAAAAAGGTTCCGATGCTAAAAACGCCCATGAGCTTGCCGCCATCCATCACGGGAACATGAGAAAAGCCCTGCTTCTGCATTTTTTTCATCACCGTTATGGCCTTATTTTTAGGTCCCGCCTTCAGAATATCCTCAAATAAAGTGGCAAAGGAAATTGCCAGCGGCGGCCGGCGCAAATACTGTGTCACTTCATCCAGAAAGCGGATGATTCCTTCCGAAGGCTCCACCAGAGGCTCTCCCTCCAGTTCGGAATGGTGGGACAAAAAATTACGGATTTCCCGGCAAAGATTCAGCTTTTCCCGAAAAGGCTTGGCTTCCTTTTCCATAGAAAAGCGCACCACCGGACTGCCGAATTTTTCATCGTAATGATATCTTTCTGTCAATTCCTCTTCCAGAATGCGATAGCGTTCCAGAAAGTCCTCTGCTCTTCCCATTTGCGCAACCCCTCCGTCTCTAAAAGCACGGAAATCAACTTTCTTCTCCGGAATATTGGGATTCTGTCCCAAACCCTGCCGGGGGAAACCCTTTCCCAAAAAAACTGTGTTTTTTCTGTCAAAAGTCAACAGAAAAAAGGGTATATTTTTAAAAATTGATTTCCTTGGTCTGAAAGTTCGGCAGCCGCCCGGTCAATTCACCTGATACCGTTCCGCCAGATAGTCATCATAGGATTCCGTCACGTCGCGGATGCCGTCCTTTTCCAGGACAATAATCCGGTTAGCCACCGTTGAAATAAATTCATGGTCATGAGAGGTAAACAATACCACTCCCTTGAAGTTCTGCAGTCCTTTATTGACTGCCGTAATGGATTCCAGATCCAGATGGTTGGTAGGCTGGTCAAGAATCAGACAGTTCGCTCCGAACATCATCATTCTGGACAGCATACAGCGCACTTTTTCGCCGCCGGAAAGAACATTGACCGGTTTGAACACATCATCCCCGGAAAACAGCATCCGACCGAGAAAGCCCCGCAGATAGGTGTCCGTATCATCATTGCCCCTCACATACTGACGGATCCAATCCAGGATACTCATGGTATTGCCGTCGAAGAAGGCGGTATTATCCTTGGGAAAATAAGACTGCGAGGTGCTGACACCCCATTTGAAGGTTCCTTCATCCGGTTCTGTCTGTTCGGTCAGAATATCAAACAAGGCCGTCACCGCATTTTCGTTTTCGCACAGGAAAGCCACCTTATCGGTGCGTTCAATGCGGAAGGATACGTTATCCAGCACCTTTTCCCCGTCAATCGTCTTGGATAGTCCCTCAACGGTCAGTACCTCCTTGCCCACTTCCCTGTCCATGGTAAAGCTGACAAAGGGGTACCGGCGGCTGGAAGCAGGCAGTTCCTCCACAGTCAGCTTATCCAGCAGCTTCCGGCGGGAGGTAGCCTGCTTGGACTTGGATTTATTGGCAGAGAAACGCTGCACAAAGCTCTGCAGTTCCTTGATTTTTTCCTCTGTTTTTTTATTCTGCTGTTTGATCATCGCCTGAATCAGCTGAGAGGACTCATACCAGAATTCATAATTACCCACGTACATTTTGATTTTGTTGTAATCAATATCCACCATGTGTGTACAAACCGTATTCAGGAAGTGACGGTCATGAGAAACCACAATCACCGTACCCTCATAATCCAGAATAAAATCCTCCAGCCAGGCAATCGCCTTGACATCCAGGTTATTGGTCGGCTCATCCAGCAGAATAATCTCCGGATTCCCAAACAAGGCCTGTGCCAGCAGCACCTTGACCTTTTCGTTACCCGTAAGGGTACTCATCATGGAATAGAGAATTTCTTCCGGCAGTCCCAGTCCCTGAACCAGCTTGGACGCATCACTTTCCGCCTCCCAGCCGTTCAGTTCAGCAAATTCCGCCTCCAGTTCGGAAGCTCTGATACCGTCCTCATCGGAAAAATCCTCTTTCTGATAGATAGCGTCCTTTTCCTTCATAATATCATACAGCTTCTGATTGCCGTAGATCACCGTATCCAGGACAGTATAGTTATCAAAAGCAAAATGATCCTGCTTCAGCACTGACATTCTGGTATTTTCCGGAAGAATCACCTCTCCCTTGGTAGGCTCCAGATCGCCGGACAACACCCGCAGAAAGGTTGACTTGCCGGCACCGTTGGCACCGATAATACCGTAGCAGTTGCCGTCCGTGAACTTCAGATCCACATCCGAAAACAGCGGCGTTCCGCTGAAGTTAATCGAAACATTTGATACAGTAATCATAATTGCTCTCCTTTTTCATATTGGTTCCAGTCATATTCTCTCAATCGGCCGCAGTTCTGCAGCTCCGGAAAATTCCACTGCCGCAGAATCTCATACGCCGCAATGGCTGCGGAATTAGACAGATTCAGACTTCTGGCATCACTGATCATCGGGATCCGCACAGTAGTTTCCGGATTATCAAACAGCAGCTTTTCCGGCAGTCCTGCCGTTTCCTTGCCGAACACAATATAGCATGGATCAGGATACCGGATATCGGTATATTTCTGAGGCGCCTTAGTGGAAAAATAATAGAAGGGTCCCCGGTTTTTTTCAAAAAAGTCCGTCAGATTTTCATAATAGGTAATATCCAGCAGATGCCAGTAGTCCAGACCGGCTCTTTTCAGATGCTTATCCGTGGGGGTAAAGCCCATCGGTTTGACGATATGCAGTCTTGCTCCCGTAGCGGCACAGGTTCTGGCAATATTTCCCGTATTCTGCGGAATCTCAGGCTCCACTAATACAATGTTCAGTTCATACATGATGTTTCCTCATTTTTCCTTTCCAAAATTCCGGCGGCAGTCCGTCACTGTCCGCTATACTTCCTTTATTATATCGGTTTCTGCAAAGTTGTCAAGTACGAACGGAGTGCCTCCCACGGAAATCAACTTTCTTCTCCGGAATATCGGGACTCTGTCCCAAACCCTGCCGGGGGAAACCCTTTCCAAAAAAACTTGTATTTTTCCATCAAAGAACAGCAGAAGAAAGGGTATATTTCCTGAATCCGTGAAACTCAAATAGAATAAATAGCTGAAAGCAAGATAAACAGAGCTTTACAAGCAAAATGTATCATTCCTTGTTT
>CACYCV010000197.1 GCA_902772955.1 uncultured Ruminococcus sp. | reverse complement strand
TTTTAAAAATTGATTTCCCTGTGTCTTGCGGCGGACGCGTGACCCCGCTGGACGTGCTCGCTTCGCTAATAACCAACACTCTGTATAACTAGGAATGCAAGGACTCCACCAGACGATAAAATGAAATATGAAGCGAATCGACTATGCAGCCTGCGGTTTTCTTTTTGCGGAAGACCGCTTGGCAAAATTCGTTTTCGAGGTTCTTAGGGGGACTTTTTCGCAAAAGTCCCCCTAAGTCGCTGTCCGCAGACAGCGAAACTCCAAAGGAGTTTTTGGGCGTGAACGATAAAACCGGATGTGAAACGTATTCGTCACATTGCCCGCGGGGGCAGCACACTTCTCTAAACAATAAAACCCGGATGTGTTGTGCGTTAATTGAGTGGTTCTATGGGTCAGATCAAGTGAATCAGTCCGTTTTGAATAAGGACGGACAGGTCAAATCCGTAGGTTCTGCCCTTTGAAAAGCCCACCGTCACCTGCTGATGCACAACGGCATCATAGCCGGTGGTTTCTCTGATACCGGCAACCGTTCCCCAGCCGAATCCGGGAATCACAACTCTGCTGCCGACATAAAAGGACTCAGCTTGTTCCAAAAGCGCTTCGCCTTCGGGTTTCATCCCAAGAAAGGGAGGACAAAGTTCATCCACGAAGGACTGTTCCGTTCCCTCCAGGGACAGCAGCACCAGTTGACGGCGAGCTTTTGAAACACCGGCGGCCAAAAGACGACGTTCCTCCCGATAGCGGACATTCCGGGGATGCAGAGAGGTAAAAGCGCTGCCCTCTGCGGGAGCATGACTTCCGGAAGAACCTCCAGGCACCCAATGGGGAAAAATGCCGTCCAGCACATCCGTCAGGTAAACGATATCATACTCCGTTCCCTTGGCTGCCGCAATGGAGGATATCATCACACCCGTTGCCGATGTGTGAGATCGAATCAGCTCCGGAAGACACTCCAACCGTTCCAGAAAGCGTTTTTGTTCCGGCTCCCTGGCGGCAAGATATGCCAGCTGCTCCATCATTTCCCGGCTCCTGCCCTCCTTTGTCCGGGATAGCCAACCGGTGTAGAATCTTCGCAGAGCCTTTTCGGAGGGAAGCGATGCTAATTGCAGCAATTGCCTGACCGCCTCAGCCTCCCGGGATTCATAGCTGACAATTCTTGCCGCTTCTGTCACCAGGCACTGTTCTCTTTTCTGAACCGAACGCATCAGTTCATAGAAATCCCGACCCACACAATGAAACAAATGCATATAGATTTCCCCGAAGGCATCCACATCAAAGGGATCCAGCATCAGCCGGAAAAACGCCTTGACACAGACATAAACCCTGGAATGAAACAGCCGCAGCTCCTCTCCCGAGGTGCGAAAGGGGATGTCCTCCCTCAACAGGCTGTCCATGAGCGGCACAGCTGATTCTCCCGTGGGAGTCAGCACTGCTGTCTGTTCTGCTGCCTCTGAAAGTATTTTCAGTAAAAAGCTCTCCTGCTGCCGTCTCCCGGGAAGACGGTACCGGCGGATGTTCTCTGCTCCCTCTTCGGCTACTGTGCCGAAAGGAGAAATACGACAGTTCGGAGAAAGAAACGCCTCCAGGGTTTCCGCCAGAGGAGCCGCGTTCCGGTAATTGACCGTCAGCTCAAATGCAGAAAAACCGTCTTCCTCCACAAATGACCGGAAGCCTTCCGGATCGGCTCCCGATGATGTATACAAGCATTGGTTCTCATCTCCGGTAAGATACAGGCAGCCCTCCCCTCCCTTTGCTCTGAGAAGAAACTCTCTTTGCAAGGGTGACAGCTCCTGGGCTTCATCCACCAAAAGAAAACCAAATCTCCGGAGGAAACAATGGGAATCCTTCTGCAGAAGTGCCAGGGCTGCTTCGGTGACACCGTCACTGTCCGGCATCCCCATTTCACGGAGGCGAGTCTCATAGTCCCTGACAATCTCTGCCAGACCGGGGATTTCCGAAGGAATATCCCCGACTGCCCGGAGAGGGATTCTCTTCTGATGCACAAGATGAAGCGCTTTTCCGGTATTCCACAAATCATCGTCCGTCGGATAGGCAATTCCCTGCTCTGTCAGGATTTCACCGATCAGCACCTCACGCTGCCGCTGAGAAAGAATATTCTTTTCCTCATGGCTGTCGCTAAGAAAGCATTGCGCCAGCTCCTGCACCGTACCGAAAAATAGCTTTTCAGCCAATTGCTGTCCGAAGAGAGCGCTAAACCGATCCCGCAGATGTCTGACCGCCGGAGCATGGCAGGTAAGGAGCCCGATCTGTTGGGGAGGAATTCCCATGTTAAAAATCAGATAACCCGCTCTCAGCAATAACAGAGTGGTTTTTCCGCTGCCGGCCCTTCCCCGGGTAACAGCAGATTGCCCGGCCTGGCGGACGATTTCTTCCTGCTGTAATGTCAGCGCCGGAAAACAAGTCTGCCGATGGATTTTCCAGCCTTCCATTTCTTCCCGGAAGGCCGTATTCAAATCCGGATCATTATGTTTCACCATAAAGTTTTCCTCCCTCCCTTCATACCCAGTATTTCGCACTCTGCACAGTCCCCCTAAGGGTCTCGCCTGCCGGCTCGGTCGGTGCTTCTCAGCCGTTGGCTGAGAGTTCTCCACCGTAGACCCGCACCCCGAAAACGGACGTTGCGAAGCGTTCCGCCGGTCAGAATGCAGCAACCCCAAAGCGGCGCTCAAGCGTCGTGTGGGGTGGTTGCCGCGGCAATAAAGTCGGACACGACAAAACCAAGCGGAACGGAGTGGAACGCGCCGCGACACGTCCAGTGCGGTCACGCATTTTTCCCAGGGAAATCATTTTTAAAAATATACCCTTTTTTCTGTTGTTCTTTGATGGAAAAAACCAAGTTTTTTGGGAAAGGGGTTCGGGGAAAACCCTTTTTTTCAAAAAAGGGTTTTCCCCGGCAGGGTTTGGGACAGAGTCCCAATATTCCGGAGAAGAAAGTTGATTTCCCTGCATTTTTCCCAAAAGCAATAGACACGGTTTAATATTTATGCTACAATATAAAGAATAGCATGGCACAGGGACTCTGTCAACCGTCTCTTATTGATGACCTTTGACATTGTAAAAAGGGAATACTTTTTCAACAGTATTTTGGCTTCCTGTCATTTTCCCCGGAAGCTGTAACCTTCCGGTGGGCTGCGGGATTATACAGACAGAGAATCCAAGCGGTGTCCCCCGAAAAGGAGGCCGGATCAAAACAAAACAAAGCTTCTGACATCATCCAGGCTTCGCCCTGAACGGCATAAGGAGGGTTTATGATGAAATTAAGAAAACTTTGGGCTTTAGCCCTGACAGCAGCAATGACCGTCACAGCGCTTACCGGTTGTTCCGGTTCACCGACAGGCACAGCAGGAAGCGCAGGTACCAAGTATGTAGCATCCGGAACCCCGGTAGGGGCAACAGGTGTTGATGCACAATTGACCATCAGCCCCGGTCCGTGGAATAATATCGAATGGACAACCTATCAGCACCAGTATGTCACTTTACAGATTCCCAAGGGATGGAAGGTTACCGTTACCGATCTGTACCAGGGAGGTCAGACCGGATCCGGAACAGTAGTGGGAATCCAGGATCCCACGGGAGAAATCATGGTGGACTATATTGATTTTCTGAGCATTCCCTCCATTTATATGTCCTCTCCCACGGTAGAGTCCTTCTTCCGGGATACGGTTATCAACCAGACCTCTACTATTTCCAATTTCACTATTACCAGTTCCGTCACAACGGAGGCCCAAAAGGCATTCATGAATGCTCACTCGGATATTGTGGACGCCAAGGTGCTGACAGCCGATTTCGTTTCCAACGGAAAAACCAGTGAGGGAATGTACACGGCCTACGTCAGCAATATGATGCAGTATTCCGGACTGTATTGTATCATGACTGCCATAGATGTGGTTGCCCCCAAGGGTACCCTTTCTAACTGGAACGGCGTTTTCATGCAGATACTGGGCAGCATCCAATGGACAGACGCCTGTAAGCAGCGCTATAACGTCTCCGTTCAGACCACAACCGGAGATTCCAAAAGCAGTTCGGACATCATTATGGAAGGTTGGGAAAACCGCAACAAATCGGAGGACATCATGAGCCAGAAGCGTTCCGATGCGACGCTGGGATATGAGCGGGTCTATGACACCACCACCAACGACATTTACCAGGCTCCCTCCGGCTTCTACCAGCAGTACAGCACTCAGGGAGGCGAGCGCTACAAGCCCATCACGGATGATATGTACACCCAGGGCTATGTAGGCACTATCGGCTTCTGAGTCACTTTGCAAAACGACAGAACGACAGAATACAATTCTATAAATCAGCAGGGCAGCGGATAAAGTTTGCTGCCCTGCTTTTTGTTTCGTACTCTGCGGAGTGTGCTCCTTTGGAGTTTCACTGTCTGCGAACAGCGAAACAGACCTCCGAAAACAAACCTTGCAGAACATTTCAATTATTCAGGGAAATCCAGTTCCTCTGATTTGCCGTCAAAGCCGCACTCGGATGCCGTAAAAATCGACCGGGCAAAGGAAAGCTCCTCCTCCGGAAATTCCAGAGAGGGGCTGTAATGGGTCAGCCACAGGCGTTTGACCCTGGCTTCCGATGCAATCGCCGCCGCCTCGGAAAAAAGCATGTGACCGGATTCCTTGGCACGGGGCAGCTTCTCCGGTGAACCAAACATTCCCTCACAAATCAGCAGATCGGCTTCTTCTGCGTGACGGGTAATCCGGTCTGTGGGACGGGTATCAGTGGCATAGACAATCGTGAGTCCCTTCCGCGGCTCCCCCAGCACCATATCAGGCGTATATTGCTTTCCATCCAGTATTTCCGTATTCCCGTTCTGCAGGGACGACCAGAGCTTGAGAGGAACCTGATTGGCTCTGGCCTTTTCCGGAAGAAATTTTCCGCTGCGCTTCAGCTCAAAACGGTAACCAAGACAAGCCACACTGTGTCGTACCGGAAAGGGAGTAATTTCAATTTTATGGGACAAGACAACCGGATGCTCTTTGTCGTATTCCACACACTGCACAGGGAAGGTCAGATTGGGTGCGATCATGCACAGTGCCCGGACATAGCGGGTCAATCCGACGGGTCCTGTAATGGTGACCGGATCCACCCGGCCTTCATTGCTCATGGTCAGCAGCAGTCCCGGCAGACCGGAAATATGATCCGCATGAAAATGGGTAATACAGATGGTGTCAATCGGCTTGCTCTTGCAGCCTGCCAATTTCAGCGCAATCTGCGTTCCCTCTCCGCAGTCAATCAGAATGGCGTGTCCCTCCGTAAACAGCATACAGGAGGAAAGCCAGCGATTCTTCAGCGGCATAGTTCCGCCGGTACCGGCTAAGGTTACCTTGATCATTCCGTTGCTTCCTCCTCCGCCCATTGCAAAAATTCTTCCCGGGTCATCAGACAGTTTAGCACCGACAGCATGGCATTCGGTGTCAGCTTCTGAGGCAGACCCAACCGCTGCTTCAATCTGTCCCGGCGGGAAGCCGCCTGCGGACAGCCTGTCAGTCCCGCTTCAAAAAAATCCGTTTTGGTGATTTCTGTTCCGGAGCTGAAGGAGACTTCGTCCAAACGGCAATCCGCACCGGAAGCGGCAATCGCCTGGCAAAGGATTTCTTCCGACAAGCCCTCCACTCCTAAGGTTCCCTCCTTGGAGGGGGTGGTTTTACGGCGTTCTTTGCCCGGAACATCGGGAATATAGGCGTGACGGACCTGATCGGGAGGTACTACTCCCTTGAGAAAATTCCGGATCACAAAGCCGGCTCCGTCACTGTCTGTCAGCACCAGGATTCCCCGTGTCTCTGCCAGATGACGGATCAGCCGCTGTTTTTCTTTATCCTTGAAGATACCGAAGCCCTCGGTGGTAATAATCAGGCCGTCAATAAAATTGGACAGCTTGATTTTATCATATTTTCCTTCTACGATAATGGCTTCCTTCACCCGAATCAACCGTTTCACCTCATTTATCGGCTTTTGGCCGTAATCATCAGTTTGCCCAGAAGGGTTTCCAGCAGGAGCCGCCTGTCGGTAGGCTTGCTTTTCAGTCGGATGTCCGTTTCCAGAATGACATCCAGAATTTCCCTCAGCGTCCCTACGGAATAGGCTGCTGCTCTGGATCTGGCATTTTTGAGCACAAAGCTCCGCCGTCCGTAATGAAAATCCTCTGCTGCCTCTTCCATGGTTTTTCCGCTCTCAGAGGCCACCTTGGCACGATACCAGTCTATAAATACAGAGCTCAGCACCGAAAGGATCACCTCCGGCTTCTCGTTCTGCTCAAACAGGTCATGCAGATGCTGAAAGGCACCGCTGTAATCATTGGCGGCGATACAGTCGGACAGGGCATAGACCTTCACCTCGGTATTTTTCGGACTCATGGAGCGGATCATTTCCCCGGTGATTGTCTCATGGCCGGCATAGGCACATAGCTTGTTCACTTCATTGTGCAGCAGGGTCAGGTCATCCCCGCAAAGTGTGATCAGAAGTCCGGCATTGGCGGAGCTGAGCTGACATCCCTCTGCGGAAGCCCAGGCCACAAGCTGCCTGTTCAGATCCTGGGGCTTCATTCTGCTGAATTCCACAACCGACCCATGCTTTTCGATCACATCCGCCAGCTTTTTAAGCTTGCCGGCTTTGGATGCCGTTCCCTCCTGGGTAGGCATGGTAAAAATCAGCACCGCGGAGGGATCCGCTTCCTCGCAGCAAACCGTCAGGCTCTTGAGATCACTCTCCGAAAGGGAATCCACCGGATAATCCTTCACCACCACACAGCGTCGTTCGGCCGCTACCGGCAGCAGCATGGAAGCGGTAACTATTTCTTCTACCGGACTTCTTCCGTCCAGCTCGTTGAAATTGAACTCATAGAAGTTTTTTCCGAGTACCTGCCTGATCAGACGATCCGTATAGCGCCTGACCAGGTATTTTTCTTCTCCCCACAGCAGGTACACCGGGTCGATTTTTCCCGCCATGATAGACTCCTTCAACTGTTTTTCCGTCAGCTTAGCCAAATCTTTTCCCTCCTGAGTTGGTAGTGGTTGTCCCGGTCCACCCGGACGATCAGGTGACCTCCGTCATAGGTCGCCTCCCTTGGAACTTCCTCCGGAAAGTCATACCGGGAACGGTTGGCACCATGGTCAGAAATCAAAATCTGTTCATACGCAATCAGCTCCGGATGCCGAAGCACCCCGTTCAGAACCAGCACTTCACAGCGCCGGAAATCCTCCGGAAGGAACCGGCAGTCCGTTTCACTCCGGCAAAGAAGGAGCCGGAGCCCATGAAGATCCACAAAAACCGCCCTGGCTTCTTTTGTCTCTATATGGGCAATCTTCAGGTCGCCCATGATACATTCACTCACGACGGGATCACTTTTGTCGTGCTTCACCAGGTGGGAAACGTTTGACAGGCGGCTGCGGATTCCGTCGTGGAAAGCTTCTTCGTTGGTGATTTCCACGGTATCCACCGGAAAGTCCTCCAGCAGCACAGGAGCAAAGCGAGCCGTGTCGTTTTTGACATCCGGCAGCAGCAGATAGGAAATATCCTGCACCTCACACCCGTTCAGATATTCCTTCCAATCGGAAGCATGTCCCTTTTCTCCTCCGCAGGCCAGCACAACGGCATGATGATCCTCCACCAACACAACAGACAAGCCGTCCCCCACCTCCAGCACTGCCACCGAGGTGACTCCGGTCCGGAAAATTTCCGTCAACGAGGACGCCGTTACAAGGGTTGTCACTCCCAGCACCACAAGCCACCCAACGTGAAGTCGCTTTCTTACTGTCAGGAACCACACAATGACAATCAGAAGCATCCCCGCCATCCACCAAAGAACATAGAGCCTTGAAAACTGCAGCGTCGCAAACGGGAGACGGGAAAACAGTCCTGCCACCCATAGAATATACTCTGACAATGCCCCTGAAACCGCCGCAAATAAGCCCGCCGCAAAGGAGAAGAGGCCTGTCAGATGGAACACCAGCATCAAAAGGGCGGAAACCATCAGCAGCGGCAGCACAGGTACCGTCAAAAGATTCGCCGGAATGCCCCACAGGGGAACCTGACGGAAATACAGGATCATCACCGGCAAAGAAAACACAAAGGCCGAAATGGATACGGAAAGAATCTCAAAAAGATAGCGCACTCCTCTTCTGAAAAGGCGGTACAGTCTGCCGGAACGTTTTTTTTCCGTCAGTCGGAGACGCTCCGAAAACCGTTTCTGCATATAACCGGCACACAGCAGAATACCCAGCGTCGCGGTAAAGGACAGCAGCAGGCTGACATCCGTTGCCGCAAACGGACGGATCAGCGTAATCAGCAGCACCGACAGACCAAGGGAATTCAGCGGATCCGTTTCTCTGCGAACGGCCATTCCCGCCAGAAACAAAAGCTGCATGATTCCGGCACGGAGTATCGAACCGGAAAAACCGGTAAGTGCCATGTAGCCCACTACGGCTGCCATACACACCAGAGGAACCAAACGTTTCCGCCGGGGAAACAGCCGCCGCAGCAGCATCAGCAGCAGACAGGTCAGAAAGGACAGATGAAAACCGGAAACCGCCATAACATGGGACATACCGGATTTGCGCATAACCTGATAATCCTCTTCCGTCACACTTTGCCTGTCACCTATCAGGATTGCAGACACAAAGCCGGCGGAATTCTCCGGCAGCAGGGAGGCAATCTGTCCGGAAAGGAATTGTCTGGCATTCAGCGCGGCGGCATAGGGAGGCTTGCTGTCTGTGGAAGTCACACGGATTTCCTGGTCCTGATGAATGGTTCCCGTCAGCGCATATCCTTTTCCCCTCTGAAAAATGTCGGTTTCCTCATAAAAGCTGACCACCGTTTCCATCCGGTCATAGGGAGCTATCGTGAGCTGCTGCGAAGCCGAAACCAGCATCCTGACGTTATGCAGCACCGTGCCGTCGGCCGTCATGATTTCCTCTGCCTGTAAGGGATAATAAAACTGTCCGTACTGCTCATAGGGCAGCTCACAGAGCAGGCCGCTGACAAAAGCGGTCTTTCCTCTGACGGGATCTGGAGGTTCCACTCTGACAGCCGTATCCACCGAGGCTGCCAATACGGCGGCCAGTGCAGCGATCATCGCTGCCGGAAGAGCTGCCCGGCGGCGGGTCCTTTCTGTTTTCAGACACACAAACAGTCCGCAGACAAAAAGACCTCCCAGGACAGCAAACCATGCCTTTCCCAAAAACAAAGCAACCGCAAGCACAGCAAGATATACAAACCCTGTTACTGCAAACGGTCGCTTCATGCCAATTCCTCCGCTTTTTGTTATCCCACATTTTCACTGCCTAAAGGCAGAAAGAGCTGCAGTCAGCACATTTCCGTTCTGAGAGCCTTGCCGCCAAGAAGATGGAAATGCAGATGAAAAACCGTCTGTCCTGCATCCGCACCGCAGTTCGATACTACCCGGTAGCCGCTTTCGGCAACTCCCAGCTCCGCCGCTAACTTTGCCGCTACCTCATAGATATGGGCAATAACACCGCTGTTATCAGCATTCACCTCATTGATGGAGGCAATATGCTTCTTGGGAACAATCAGTACATGGACAGGCGCCATAGGGTTGATGTCCTTGAAGGCATACACGGCTTCGTCCTCATACACCTTCTGAGAGGGAATACTTCCTTTGATAATGCTGCAAAAAATACAATCCATTGTTTTCGTTCCTTTCGTCATAGATTATTTATTGGTTTTTCAGCAGTTCCTCGGCATAATCAAGGGTAGCCTGGGTAATGGTCACACCGCCGATGATTCTTGCCAACTCGCTGCTTCTTCCCTGGTGATCCAGCGGCGTGACACTGGTATAGGTCTTGCCGTCCCGCACGGTTTTGGCGATCTTATAGTGATGATCCGCCAAGGCTGCAATCTGTGCCTGATGGGTAACACAAAGCACCTGTCTGTTCCGGGAAACCTCCTTCAGCTTCAGCCCCACCTTCTGGGAGGCACTGCCGCTGATGCCGGTATCCACCTCATCAAAAATCAGGGTATCTATTTCATCCCGATCCGCCAGCACATTTTTGATGGCCAGCATCATCCGGGACAATTCACCGCCGGAGGCAATTTTGGCCACCGGCTTGGGATCCTCGCCGGGGTTGGTGGAAATCAGGATTTCTATTGCATCGCCGCCAAAGCTGTTCAGCGGACACGGCTCCTGCTGTACCACCAGCTCCACATTGGGCATATCCAGAAACGCCATTTCCTTCTTGACCGCTGCTGCAAACCTGTCTCCCACCACACGCCGTCTGGCGGAAAGTGCCTTGGCAAGACGGGTTGCTTCAGCAAATGCCTTGTCGCAGTTTTCCGAAAGCGTCTGTCTGTTTTCCTCGTACTTTTCCAAAAAAACCAGTTCCTTGCGGGCATTTTCCAGAAACTCCAGCATTTCTTCGATGGACTCTCCGTATTTTCTGCCCAACCGTCGGATGAGATCAATACGATCCTCAATTTCTTCTATGTTTTCTACCTCGCTGTCCGCCGTCTCAAACAAAGCGGACACCTCATTGCAGCAATCCTCCAATTCATAAACGGCATTCTGCAGACGTCCGGCAATTCCTTCCGCCTCCGTCATCACATCCGTAATTCCGGAAATGGCACTGCAGGCGGATTCCAGTGTCTGGATAGCACCGTCACTTTCCTCACTGCCGTTCAGATATTCCTTGACCTCGTTCAGGGCTTCCGCTATTTTTTCTTTATTTTCAATCCGGCTGCGCTGTTCCAGCAGTTCCTCATACTCCCCTGCCGTTAATTCGGCTTCCTCCAGTTCATTGACCTGGTAGGTCAGCAAATCGATCTTCCGTTCCCGTTCCGCTTCATCCAGCTGCGCCTTTTCCAGCTCACTTTTCAGGGAGCGGTACTGCCGGTAAACCGCCCGGTAGGCCTCCAGTTCCTCTGTCAGTTCCCCCAGCTTGTCGATATACTGAACGTGCAGCTCCGGCGACATCAGTTCATAGCTTTCGTGCTGGCCGTGAATATTCATCAGACAGGCTCCCACCGCCTTCAACACGGCAGCGGTGGCAGGACGTCCGTTGATCCGGCACTTTCCCTTACCGGAGGCCTGCAGCTCCCGCTGGAGAATGACCACACCATCCTCCGGCGCAAAGCCGTATTCCTCCAGCACTTGGCAGACCCTGGGAGAGGGATCGGTAAATTCCGCGCTGACAAAGGCGGTTTCACACCCGTTCCGGATCAGATCCCGGGAAGTGCGGCTGCCGAGAACCGCATTGATAGAATCGATGACAATGGATTTTCCGGCGCCTGTCTCACCGGTCAGAATATTCAGTCCCCCGTCAAAATCAATGCTGGTTTTTTCGATAACGGCGATGTTTTCAATATAGAGATTCGTAAGCATTTTTTTCACCCTTACGGCAGAAAGGAGGTATTCTTTTCTGTCATTCGTTTTTTTAGATCGGCTGCCAGTACAGCCGAAGCGGAATCCGTTCTGGTTGCCACAAAGATGGTATCATCCCCTGCAATCGTGCCCAGCACCCCTGCCCTGTCTTTTGCATCCAGTGCGGCACAGACCGCCTGTGCCATGCCTGTCTGGGTTTTGATGACCACCAGGGAATGAGCATATTCCACACTCACCACCGCTGTGGAAAACAGATAAGAATGTGACTCCTGCTCTTCGGCAGGAAGGGGTTCGGCGGCGTATTTGTAGGTGCCACTGCCGCCGGGAACCTTGACGAGCCGCATATCCTTGATATCCCGGGAAACCGTTGCCTGGGTAACGGCAAATCCGTCCTGTTTCAGCAGCTCCAGCAGCTCTGTCTGAGTTTCAACATCATGATTCCGGATCAGTTCAAGAATCCGTGCCTGTCTTTTTGTTTTCATAGCGGTCTGCCTTTCCGGGAAAATTTTTCATTCAGCACCCGATAGAAGGATCTGTCCTTGAGACGGATGAATTCGGTTTCCGTTTCGGCGGTAGAAATCAGAATAGTGTCCTCGGGACCTACCGTCACGGTTCTGGCACCGTCCACCGTCAGAAACACCTCCGTGTCATCGTCACAGGAGGCGGTCACAAACAGCCTGGAATGATGGCTGAACACCACCGGTCTTGCAAACAGGGAGTGAGAACAGACCGGCGTCATGAGAATACACTTCATGGTAGGCTCCACCACCGGCCCCCCGGCAGCCAGCGAATAGGCACTGGAACCGGTAGGTGTGGAAATAATGAGTCCATCGGCCCGATAGTTGCAGATATATCCCCCCTCTTCCGCAAAAGAGACATCAATATCAATGAGTCTGGACAGGGAGCCGCGGGAAATCACCGCATCATTCATGGCACGGAATTCCTTGGTGCCCTCCTTGCCGGTATGGGTAATATGCAGCATCATGCGCTTTTCAATGGAATAGTCACCGCAGGAAAGCCGGCAAAGCATATCCAGTTCATCGGATTCCAGCTCGGCAGCAAAGCCCAGCCGACCGGTATTGATGCCCAGCAGAGGCTTATTAAAAGAAGAGGCATGAAAAGCCGCATGGATAATGGTACCGTCTCCGCCGATAGTCAGCACCATATCTGCCGCCCGACAAAGTGCATCCGTATCCGGGCAGAGGATGATATCCTCATGCGGAAACTCTTTGGCGTATTGTTCGGACAGACATACCGTAATTCCCAACCGGTGCAGACGGCGAAGGACCTCCATCGTGGTTTCATAGGCACCCGCCTTGGTCAGATTGGGAATCACCGCAATGGTTTTGATAGGATTCATACAACGTTATCTCCTCTGTCAATGGTCCAGCTGCTGATGAGAGGCAGCCACCACTGCTTCTATATCAATTGCCTTACAGCATTGAGGTTCTTCGGATTTCCGGATATAGAGCAGGTATTCAATATTTCCCTCCGGTCCTTTGATGGGGGAATAATCCAGATCCAGCACATCAAAGCCGTTTTGCAGACAAAAATCATAGATTTTCCGGATTACGGCCGTATGGATAGTTTTGTCCCGCACAACACCGTTTTTGCCCACATTTCCCTTCCCGGCTTCAAACTGAGGCTTTATCAGACAAACTGCCCTGGCGCTGTCCCTCAGCAGAGGACGCACGGCAGGCAGCACCAGCTCCAGGGAAATGAAACACACATCCACACTGAAAAAGTCAATCGGATCCGGCACCTGCTCTTCGGTAATATAGCGGACATTGGTACGTTCCAGATTGACCACTCGCGGGTCATTGCGCAGCTTCCAGTCCAGCTGTCCGTAGCCCACATCAATAGCATACACCTTTGCGGCTCCGTTTTGCAGCATACAGTCCGTAAATCCGCCGGTAGAAGCACCGATATCCATGGTAACACAGTCTGTCAGCTCCAGCGAAAAGGACTGCATGGCCTTTTCCAGCTTCAGACCGCCGCGGCTGACATATTTCGGCCTGGAGCCACGCATTTCCAGCTGAACGGTTTCGGGGTAGGCAGTTCCTGGCTTATCGGCTTTCTGCCGGTCTGCGTAGATCACACCGGACATAATCAGCGCCTTGGCCTTTTCACGGCTATCCGCAAAGCCTGCTTCAACCACCAGCAGATCCAGTCGTTTTTTGCCGGCCATCGTCGTTTTCCTCCTCTGCAAGATCGTTGAGAATTTTTTGGGCAACTCCCTCTCCATCCAGTCCGCAGTGCCGCAGTGCCGCCTCCGTTGTTGCCTGGCTGACACAGTCCTCTATGGCTATGAGAGTATAGGTTCCGCCAAAGCCCTGTTGGTACAAACGAAGTCCGAAGTTTTCTCCCACACCGCCGCTGCGGATGCCCTCCTCCAGGAAAACCACCTGCCGGAAATTTCCTGCCGCTTCAACGGCCGCTTCGGGAAGCGGACAAACGGTATTGAGCTTGAGGATTTTTACCGAAACGCCTTGCCGCTGCAGCAGCTGCCCTGCAAGATATGCCTGGGAAAACTCCCGTCCGTAGGTAACCAGCAGAATCCGGGCGTCCTCTTCTCCCGTCATGACAAACGGCTTCTGAGAGGCCTGCCAATCCAGCGGGAGCATCAGTTCCCCTCCTCTGGGATAGCGCACGGCCACGACTCCTTCCGTATGAAGCAGTGCCTTCCGGAGATACAGCTCCAGTTCGGCAAAGCAAGCCGGCGCATAAATCGTAACATGAGGAATTGTCTGCAAAAAAGCCACATCATAGATTCCCTGATGGGTTTCTCCGTCTTCTCCCACAACGCCGGCGCGGTCGACAGCCAGCACCAGGTGGAGATTTTGCAGAGCGGCATCATGGAGAATCTGGTCATAGCTGCGCTGCAAAAAGGTGGAATACACCGCAAACACGGGAATCATCCCGCCGGAAGCCAATCCAGCGGCAAAGGTCACGGCGTGTTCTTCGGCAATTCCCACATCAAAGAAGCGGTCCTTATATTTTTTGGCAAAACGGTTCAGTCCGGTACCGATGGACATAGCCGCCGTGATAGCACAAATCTGCTGATTCGTTTCCGCCAGTTCACACAGGGTCTGTCCGAACGCCTCGGAATACCCCTTGGCTGACGGCTTGGGAGCGCCGGTTTCCACGTCAAAGGAAGAAACACCGTGGAAACTCTTGGGATTCCTTTCGGCATATTCGTAGCCCTTGCCCTTTTTGGTGCGCACATGAATCAATACCGGCGCATGCTTTCCCTTTGCAGCCTTCAGCGCCGTCCTCAGCTCGGTGATATCATGTCCGTCAAAGGGACCGTAATACACAAAGCCAAACTGTTCAAAGATATTATTCTTCTGTCCCAGCAAATCATCCCGCATCCAGTCCTTGAAGCCCTTGATGCCGCTGGTAACAGGCTTTCCGATGACAGGGACATTTTCCAACCGAAGCACTTTATTTTTTGCCTTCAGATAAGAAGGGCGGATCCGGATTTTAGAAAGGTACCTTGCCATAGAACCCACATTTTGGGAAATAGACATTTTGTTATCATTCAGAATCACAATCAGATTTTTTCCGGATCGTCCGGCATTATTCAGACCTTCATAGGCAAGTCCTCCGGACAAGGCACCGTCACCGATAACCGCAATGGTACAGGCATCGCTTTTTTTCATTGCTTCCGCACAGGCAATACCGTAAGCCGCTGAAATAGAGGTGCTGCTATGGCCGGTATTGAAGCTGTCATATTCGCTTTCACTATGCTTCGGAAAGCCGGACAAACCGTCCTCCTTGCGGATGGTATCAATCCGGTCGCAGCGTCCCGTCAGTATTTTATGGGCATAGCACTGATGACCCACATCCCAGATAATCTTATCCTTCGGCGCATCAAACACGCTATGCAAAGCAACGGTCAGCTCCACAACTCCCAGATTGGACGCCAGGTGTCCTCCGTTTTGGGCAACAGTTTCCACTATTTTTTGACGTATTTCCTCTGACAGGCAAGTGAGCTCCTCGTCTGTCATGGTTTTGAGATCCGCCGGTGAGCGGATTGTTTTTAAAAGACTGTCCTTTGTCATGACAAGCCTCCATCCTTTTATAGGATTTTACATCCACCGGATACATGTTGATCCGACAACCTTTTTCCTCATTCTATCATACAATAATTCATCCAATATTGCAAGCGCGGGCGGAGTGCCTCCCACGGAAATCAACTTTCTTCTCCGGAATATTGGGCCTCTGTCCCAAACCCTGCAGGGGGAACCCCTTTTTTGAAAAAAAGAGTTTCCCCCGGACCCCTTTCCAAAAAAATTTGTGTTTTTTCTATTAAAAATCAACAGAAAAAAGGGGATATTTTGAAAAATTGATTTCCCTGGAGTGCCTCCGCTGTCTATTCGCGGCGCACTCCACTTCGTTCCGCTTGGTTTTGCCGTGTCTGACTTTCCTGCCGCGGCTTCCGCTCGTCACGGCGCTGACACGCCGCTTTGGAGCGGGCGAGTTTCAACCGAAACAAACGCCCGAAAAAGCCGTTTTTTAGTAAAGCAACCCACTTCACTAAACAATAAAAAAGGATGTGAAACAAATTTGTCAAGTTGTCCCATGCGGTCACGCACCAAGCCTATTTCAAAAGGCTTGCAGGGTCCAGGGACAGCGTCCCTGGGCGCATTCCGCAGAGTGCGAAACACTAATGGTAAGCGGAAAGGTCTCAAAACATTTATTTGTTTCTGTCCCGCAGCTTTTTGGCGAAGTCCGTCAGGAATTCTGTGCCATGGTCAAAGACAGAGAGACTTTTAATTGCCCTTTCGGTCAGGGCTGCAGTTCTTTTCCGGCATTCTTCAATTCCCAGGAGGGAAACATAGGTGGATTTCTGATTATCCTTATCACTTCCGATGGGCTTGCCAAGGGTTGCCTCATCCGACAGCACATCCAGAACATCGTCAACAATCTGAAAGGCCAGTCCGATACAATCCGCATATTCCTGTGCTGCCTGCATTCTGACATCATCCGCACCTGCGGACAGGCAGCCCAGGAGACACGCTGCCCGGATCAGGGCACCGGTTTTTTTGCGGTCCATGGTTTCGAGACGTTCAAGGGAAATCCGGCGGTTTTCGCTTTCCAGATCAATGATCTGGCCTCCCACCATCCCCCGGGCGCCGGCACATTCCGCCAACAGGCGTCCGACCCGAACACAGGTTTCCGCACCGTTCAGTTTCATAGCGGTTTCCGACAGCGCAGTCTCAAAGGCAAGGGTCAGCAGGGCATCTCCTCCCAGCACAGCTGCAGCTTCTCCGAAAACAATATGATTGGTGGGCTTTCCCCGGCGAAGCTCGTCATCATCCATGCAGGGAAGGTCATCGTGAATCAGCGAATATGTATGGATCATTTCCAGAGCGCAGGCAAAGGGCATGGCAGCCTCCTCTGTCCCGCCGCATAGCTCAGCAAATGCCAGGGTCAGTATCGGACGCACCCGCTTGCCGCCGGCAGTCAGGCTGTAGGTCATAGACTCTATGACCGTGTCTGTCAGGCCGTCTCTGGCGGGTAAAAAGGTCAGGAGTGCCTCCTGAATGGTTTCGGGAGTCTTCATTCCGTTGTTTCCTCCTCTGCTTCAATATCCTGAACCGAAAGAATCTTCTGCTCCGCCTTCTGCAGCGTATCATAGCAAAGAGTGGACAGCCTGGTTCCCTCCTCAAACAGCTTCATAGATTCCTCCAGGGGCAGTTCTCCGCCTTCCAGAAGGGCAACAATTTCCTCCAGACGAAGCATGGACTGCTCATAATTCTGTTTCTTTTTCATGGGGGGTTCTCCTTTCTGCCGGTGACAACGCATTCCAGACGGCCGTCACACAGCATCATCGTCACAGTATCACCAGGGGAAGCGTCTTTGACCGTGCGAAGAACCTTTCCCTCCTTTTCCGCAATGCCATAGCCCCTTTGAAGAACCTTTAAAGGGCTCATCACATCCAACTTGGCGGCAGCGGCAGCGAAGCGTCGTTTTTCATCCGCCAGAAGCTCTTTGACGGCCGCCTGCATCCGTTTCTGCAGCAGATTTGTCCGGAGCCGTCTGAAATGAACGGTCTCCACAGGTGAACGCAGCACTCTGGCGCTGCGCAGGCGAGTTAGTCGCTGCCGCTCTCTGTCCAGGCGGCGGATCATCGCATCCTTCATCCTCCCTCGGCAGAAAAGCACCTCTGCCATCATCGAGGAAACCTCCGGTGCTACCAGCTCAGCACCTGCCGAAGGGGTCGAAGCCCGGACATCGGCGGCAAAATCACAGATAGTAAAATCTGTTTCATGTCCCACAGCCGACACCACCGGTATTTCCGAGGCCGCAATGGTTCTGGCAAGGGCTTCGTCGTTAAACGCCCATAAATCCTCCAGCGAACCTCCGCCCCGTCCGATAATAATTACATCCGCTGCCCGCAGACGGTTAAGTGTCAACAATGCCTCTCTCAGCTGGACAGCCGCTCCCTCTCCCTGTACCAGCACAGGACAGAGAACAATCTCCCCGATGGGGTACCGCCGCTTGAGAATCTGGCAGATATCCTGCACGGCTGCTCCGGTAGGAGAGGTAATGACGCCGATCCGCCGGGGATACAAGGGCAGTGGCTTTTTACGGCTTTGGTCAAACAATCCTTCCTCCGTCAGCCGTTTTTTCAGCTGTTCGTATGCAAGATTCAGGGCACCAACGCCATCCGGCTGCATATCGTCAATATAGAACTGATAGCTTCCGGTAGCTTCGTAAAGGGAAACCCGTCCCATTACCAGCACCTTCATGCCATCCTGCGGACGAAACCGCAGCCGTCTGGCATTAGCGGCAAACATCACTGCCTTGACGGCCGCCTTTTCATCCTTGAGGGTCAGATAAAGATGTCCGGAACGATAATGATCGGTCAGGTTGGAGATTTCGCCCCGCAGCCAGACCAAGCGCAGATGCTCATCAGTATCCATCAGGGAGCGGACATAACAATTCAGTCCGGAAACAGTTAATACGGTATTCATAGCAGTCTTCTCACTCAAATCTGATCTGGCCTTCCGGCGCATCGGGCCAATCAAAGCCCATGTGCAGGCAGGCAGCCCGTGTAATACAGCGTCCTCTGGGAGTACGGTTCAAAAAACCGATCTGCATCAGATACGGCTCTATTACATCTTCAATGGTAACAGCTTCCTCTCCGATCGCGGCTGCCAGGGTTTCCAGACCAACCGGTCCGCCGCGGTAGAATTTCACGATAGCGGAAAGCATCCGTCTGTCATTGGCATCCAGTCCCAGCTCGTCGATTTCCAGCCGCTCAAGGGCAATCTGTGCCGTCTCCAGCGTAATCACCCCGTCCGACAGCACCTGGGCAAAATCCCGTACCCGTTTGAGCAGCCGGTTGGCAATCCGGGGAGTTCCTCTGGAACGGGAGGCGATTTCCAGCGCTCCGTCCGGTTCAATAGCGATATTCAGAATGTCGGCACTGCGGGTCACAATCCGTGCCAGCTCCTCCGGGGTATAAAGCTCCAGACGCAGAGAAACACCAAAACGATCCCGCAGCGGAGCCGTCAGCTGGCCAGCTCTGGTTGTAGCTCCCACCAGGGTAAAATGAGGCAGCGGCAAATGATAGGAGGCCGCCATCTGTCCCTTGCCGGTGACAATATCAATCGCAAAGTCCTCCATCGCCGGATAGAGTATTTCCTCTACCGCTCTGGAAATGCGATGGATTTCATCAATAAACAACACATCTCCCTCGTTCAGATTGGTGAGAATGGCCGCTAAATCTCCCGGCTTTTCAATGGCAGGACCGGAGGTAATCCGGAGATTGACCTGCAGCTCATTGGCAATGATCCCCGACAGGGTGGTTTTTCCCAGTCCGGGAGGCCCGTAAAGCAAAACATGATCCAGACTTTCTCCCCGCTGTTTTGCAGCTTCGATAAAGACGGCCAGATTCTGCTTGGCCTTTTCCTGCCCGATATAATCCTCCAGCCGTCTGGGACGCAGCGGGTTATCGGTATCGTTTTCTCCCATGATTTCCGTAGGGGAAACGATTCTGTTTTCAAAATCAAATTCTTCCATGATAGCTTCCTTTCCGCCTGACCGGTGGTGTCCGGATTATTGTCTGCCGATAGCCCGCAGGGTCTGGGAAATGATCGTCTCCACCGGCAGGTTCTGGTCAATGTCCTTCATAAAGGGAAGAACCTCCTCCGGTGAATAGCCCAGCACCGCCAACGCACCCACTGCCTGAGACAGATTGCCTGCCGGCATGGAAATAGCTGCTGCGGGAGTCTGTGCCGTATTGATCGGCTCGGTAATTCCCAGCTTTTTGATTTTATCCTTCAGTTCCAGGAGAATCCGCTGGGCCAGCTTATTACCCACACCACCGACTTTGGTAAGGGGCTTGCTGTCTCCCAGAGAAACCGCCAGTGCCACCTGTTCGGGGGTCAGCACCGAAAGAATCGCCAGTCCCACCTTAGCCCCCACACCACTGACAGATGTCAGCATTTTGAAGCAGTTCATCTCCGCGGTGGTGGCAAAGCCACAAAGCTCTATGGCATCCTCCCGCACCAGCATGTGGGTATACACCACAGTAGTTTCTCCGACAGCCGGCAGTGCCCGCAGGGTATTCATGGTGGCAAGACATTTATAGCCCACACCGCCGCATTCGATCACCGCAAAGGTGGGTTCCGTATGAATCAGCTTTCCGTTCAGACGATAGATCATGGCAATTCCTCATTTTCTCACGGCTTGATACCGTGGTATTCTTTTTTGATATAAAACAGTTCCTCCATGCTACACAGAGTCGTTCCGTCAAAGTCCATCCGCAGGATATAGGGCATAAAGTCAATTATCCTCAGAAACTGTTCTCCCCCGAAGGAAGCGTCGAAATAATTGATAATGGTTGACAGCGCCGTCCCATGGGTTCCGATGAGAACCGTCCGGTTCTGGTGCTCCCGGAGAATCTGCTGCAGAGCTTCGATATTCCGGTTTTGTGTAGAACGCAGGTTCTCTCCATTTTCCTCATGAAAATCAAAGTCCGCCCAACGCCGCAAAAACATTTCATGGCTGTTGCTGCCGCCACCGGGATTATCCCGTTCCCGCAGACGAATATCCGTCCGTAGAGAAAGCCGCTGACGCTCCACGATGGGTTCAATGGTTTCCAGGCTCCTCCGATACGGGCTGGAAACAGCCGCATCAAAGGAAATGTCTTTCAAAAACGCTGCTGCCCGCATACGGTCCTCTGTTCCCTCCGGTGACAACGGAAAGGTAGGATTGGTTCCTGTCCGATAGTCCGGCTGGGCATGACGGACAAAATACAACTGTGTCATGGCTTCATCTCCTCTGATTCAGTATGGAACGCAGGGATGTTCCGGAGCATTGGGCGTGGCAGATGGCAATTGCCAGCGCATCGGCGGTATCGTCCGGCTTGGGAACCTTATCCAGTTTCAGCAGACGCCGGGTCATCTCCATCACCTGAGGCTTATGAGCCTGCCCATAGCCCGTCACTGCCATTTTTACCTGCAGCGGCGTATATTCGCTGACGGGAATATTACTGTTCTGCGCCGCCAGAAGAATCACTCCTCTGGCCTGTGCCACATCGATGGCGGTTTTCTGATTATTCTGGAAATACAGCCGTTCAATCGAAACGGCATCGGGGTCATTTTTGATAATCACTGACTGAAGGCCGGTATAGATCTGCTGCAGCCGCCTGGGAAAAGGGGTATCCGGTTCCGTGGTAACCGCACCGTAATCAATGGCATAATAGCGGCCGCCGCTGAATTCAATCACGCCATAGCCCACTATGGCATAGCCGGGATCAATTCCTAATATTCTCATAGTGCCACTCCGATTCTGGTCTGCTTTTCTGCCGCTGCTTCTCCCCGACAAAGGAAAACAGCAATCCAGTGTCTATTGTATCATATTTTTCCAGCAGGTTCAACCCTTCCACACCCAAACGGGTGACCCCGCTGGACGTGTTCGCGGTGCGTGACCGCACAGGACGTGTTCGCGCCTTGCTCCACTCCGTTCCGCTTGATTTCGC
>CACYCV010000196.1 GCA_902772955.1 uncultured Ruminococcus sp. | reverse complement strand
TTTTTCGTCAGATTGTATCAAAATTCCGCAGAAATACTGACGTATTTCAAGAGATTTTGGTGCAAGATGACGGAAAAAGATCAAGCAAATTAAGTGACGCCCCAAGAAGTGGAGCCGAAGGCGAACACTGATTGGTTGGCGGAACTTATGCAGAGCTGCGGTGCTGACCGGTTAAAATGTAACCACCCCAAAGCGGCGCGTTAGCGTCGTGTGGGGTGGAAGCCGCGGTCAAGAAGTATAGACACGGCAAAATCGAGCGGAACGAAGTGGAGCACTGCCGCGAATCGTCCAGTGCGGTGTCACGTACTTGCTTATTATGGAAGATTATGATATAATTTATGTATCATAGAAGAGATTAGGAGGATTATTATGATTGCGGTTATTGATTATGGCGCCGGAAATTTACAGAGCGTTGTCAAAGCACTCAATTTTATTGGTTGTGACAGTATGGTTACCAATCATAAGGAAGCGTTATTGGAAGCAGACGGCGCGATTCTGCCGGGTGTCGGATCCTTTGCGGATGCGATGGACTGTATGAACCGTTCCGGCGCAACGGAGGCTGTTTTGGAATTTGTTAAAACCGGAAAACCGCTGCTGGGTATTTGTCTGGGACTGCAGCTTTTGTTTGACGCCAGTGAAGAAAGCCCCGGGGCAAAGGGTTTGGGACTGCTCAAGGGCAGTATTACCCGGATACCAAACGCAGACGGTAGTCTCAAAATCCCTCACATGGGATGGAATTCTCTGGAGATCCGGAAGCATGACGGTATCTTTAAGGGTATTGAAGGAGAACCTTACGTTTACTTTGTACATTCCTATTATCTTCAAGCGCAGGACGAGGCGATTGTTTCCTCCCGTACCAGATACGGTGTGACCATTGATGTCTCTGTCAGCTATCAGAATATTTATGCCACACAGTTCCATCCGGAAAAAAGCGGCAAGGTCGGTTTGCAGATTTTGCGGAACTTTGCAGAAATTGCGGGGAGGTAATCAACTATGTATGCAAAAAGAATTATTCCCTGTCTGGATGTCAAGGACGGCAGGGTCGTAAAGGGAACAAGCTTTGTCAATCTCAGAGATGCCGGTGATCCGGTGGAATGCGCCAGAATCTATGATCGTGAAGGTGCTGATGAGCTGGTTTTATTGGATATAACGGCTTCCAGTGATGCCAGAAATATCATTGTAGACATTGTGAGAGCAGTTGCGGACAGTGTGTTTATTCCGTTTACGGTAGGCGGCGGCATCCGCACGGTAGAGGATTTTACGGCGATTCTCCGTGCCGGGGCTGATAAGGTTTCTGTCAATTCTGCAGCGGTTCATCGTCCGGAAATCATTAATGAAGCCTCCTACAAATTTGGCAGCCAGTGTGTCGTAACGGCCATTGATGCCAAACTTCGGGATAACGGAAGCGGATGGGATGTATTTATCAACGGTGGCAGAATCAACACCGGCAAGGACGTACTGCAATGGGCTATTGAAGCGGAAAAACGAGGGGCAGGAGAAATCCTTCTGACCAGCATGGACTGTGACGGCGTGAAAAACGGTTATGATCTGGCGCTTACCAGGGCTGTTTCTGAAAATGTCGGCATTCCCGTGATTGCTTCCGGAGGCGCCGGTAAAATGGAGCATTTTTATGATGCATTCACGGAAGGAAAAGCAGACGCGGTACTGGCGGCTTCTTTGTTCCATTTTGGTGAAATTGCCATCGGCGATCTGAAGCATTATCTGAACGAGAAATCTATTCCTGTCAGACTCGGATATTGAGTTTTTAACAGCAAAAGCCCCTGGAGAACGGCGTGAATTGCCTGTTCTCCGGGGGCTTTCTGAAAACAAAAATGATGTTTTATTCTTTTGTGATCAAAGCTACACAGTGTGCGGAAATTCCTTCCAGACGCCCGGTAAAACCCAGCTTTTCTTCTGTGGTGGCTTTGATGCTGACCGCATCCGGTTCTGTCTGCATGGCGTCAGCAATCCTTTGCCGCATGGTTTGGATGTAAGGCTTCAGCTTTGGCTGCTGCGCAATGACGGTTGCGTCAATATTGGAAACCTGATAGCCTTTTTGCGCCAGAAGTCGGCAGACCTGTTTCAACAGTCCGATGCTGTCTGCGCCGCTGTAGGCGGGATCCGTGTCTGGAAAATGGGTTCCGATGTCTCCCAGGGCTGCTGCACCAAGTAATGCGTCCATAATGGCGTGTACCAGCACATCGGCATCTGAATGACCAAGCAATCCCTTTTCATAGGGGATTTCAACGCCGCCAAGAATGAGCTTTCTGTTTTCGATAAGCCTATGTACGTCATAGCCGTGTCCTACTCTGATTGTCATCCCATCACCTGCTGTTCGTTTTTGAGGTTGTTTGCCTGATACCGTCAGTATAACACGGATTTCTGATGGATGCAATGAATACAGAACCAATTTTTTACGAAAAATCCGTTTCCCGGTATCCATCCTCCAAATCCGCAAGATCATCAATGGGAATTCTGGTATCATCGCTGAAAACTAACCATCGATGACAAAGATCCAGCTGTTTGACGGAACCTGTTTTTTCCAGATATCTTCCGCCGTCTTTGTACGGATCCGGGACAAAATAGCGTATCTGTATGATGGTACCAGCGGGAGCGGAAAGAAGCCGCTGCAGGCCGGTATTGATTTTGCGGCTGGTTTCCTCGTCAGGATCCCGGCGGCGCTCTGTCAGACGGTCAGCCTCGGCAATACCGTCACTGTATCCTATCAGAGCGGCAAATGATGCAAATTGCGCAGCTCTGTCATAACGGGACATTCTTTTGTGCCTCAGAGAGCCCTCATGATGGTGTCGGATGATATCATTGTATTCACCGGAATATGGTTGCTTGTTCATATATATGCACCTCCGTTGCTGTATTACGCCTTGTGCCCGCCGATTCTTTCGTTTCGTACTCTGGCAGTGGCTCCCTCCTGATAGTTTCTGGCCTTGAGAATCGCGTTTTTTCCAAAACGGTGTTTGATGGACAGCATGGTCATCTGCAGACTTTTTTCCCGTTCCAGACTGCGTTCTTCTGCTTCCTTTTGTGAAGGATCGGTAAAAAAATCAAGCTGTTCATAGGTATCCTGCTGTGGAAGGACATCCTCGTGAAGAATATGATTGGCAGAAATATTGATTCGTCGTACCAGCAGCTGCGGGTTGATGATGCGCTCAAAAAGCTCCATTGCTGCCCCGGTAATTCTGGAAGAAGAGGCCGTATGCTTGTGGAGACTGATGGTGCCATGGGCATGTCTGGGAATCTGTCTGCCATAAAAGTCCTTTGTTATTTCTCCCTGATACTTTTCCCGGATTTCCTTTCGGGTCAGATTTTCTATATCATATCCGATGGTCAGTACTAATTGATCGGAAACCACCTTCTTGCTGACCAGGCGCATGGAAAGCATATCTGCCATTTCCCATACAATAAGCCTGGTGGCGGTATAATCGCAGGGATGCTCCAGAACCTGACCGTTGCTGAGACTCTCTGAGGAAGGCCGATAGGATTTGATGTCCGCTATGGTACATGGCTCATAGCCCCAGGCGTGGTCGATCAGCAGCTCCGCGTGGATGCCGAATTTTTTATAGAGGGCGTTTTCGTTGCAGAGAGAAAAACGCGCAATATCCCCCATCGTATATAATCCCATGGTCTCCAGTTTTCTGGCGCTGCCAGGCCCTACCCGCCAGAAGTCGGTTAAGGGACGATGAGCCCAAAGCAGCGTCCGATAAGAGCCTTCGTCCAGCTCGGCAATTCTGACGCCATTCTCATCTGCAGGAAGATGCTTGGCCACGATATCCATGGCCACCTTGCACAAAAACAGATTGGATCCGATACCTGCTGTGGCAGTGATTCCCGTGGTGTGCAGCACATCCTGTATGATGCGCTGTGCCAATTCCCTGGGGGTTGACTGATAGGCGGTCAGGTATGGGGTGATATCCATAAAAACCTCATCTACGGAATATACATGAATATCCTCCGGTGCTACATAGCGAAGATAGATCTGATAAATTCTGGTGCTGTATTGCATATAAAGCGCCATACGAGGCGGAGCAATAATGTAGTCCGCCTGCAGAGAAGGATCCCGCTGTAACTGACTTAAGACAAAGGAGGAGCCACGGAAAATTTTGTTGGGTGCCTGATGGATGCGCCTGGCATTAATCTGTTTCATTGTTTGAATCACTTCAAACAATCTTGCACGTCCCGGAATTCCATAGGTTTTCATAGACGGCGATACAGCCAGGCAGATGGTCTTTTCGGTACGGGAAGCGTCTGCTACCACCAGATGGGTATTCAGGGGGTCCAGTCCGCGCTCTGCACATTCTACGGAAGCATAAAATGACTTGAGATCAATTGCCAGATAGATCCTTTCCTTCATCCATGCTTCCCTCCTTGCAAATTTGTTTTTTGTGCTGTCTGCGGAGCGCGAAAACTTTTATCTTTGAGAAGCATTCCGCCGGATAATTTGCAATCACTCCAAAGCGGCGTATAAGCACCGTGTAGTTTGGAAGCCGCGGCAGTAAAGACGGACACGGCAAATTCAAGCGTAACGGAGTGGAGCACGCCGCGACACATCCCCGCGGTCAAAAACTCTTTTCAATTGCCTCCTGTTGGGTTATAATTATTATAAAACAATCCGTCAAAAATTTCAAGAACAAATTTTCGATTTTTCTTTAGTAAATGCTGGATGTCCTGAATTTTACACTAAAGCGGGACGGGTTTGTTTCGTATCGTTAAGCTGCTTTATTCAGCATACTACAGAATACGTTTTTTCTGACTGCCTGAATCCGTGAAACTCGATTGTATAAAATTTTTTTAAAACCCGCATGAAATCAAGTGTTTTAGGCGTTTTATCATATGATTTTCTACACCCATTTGGTGCAAATTCATTTATCGAAATTTTGCTGAAAAAGCAGTATTTATGAGTCTTTCAAGCATATTTTGCAATTTGAATTTCACGGATTCAGGTGACTGTAGAATACAGAAAAGGAAAAACGGAAATATTAAAGGACAGAAAAACATGACAAATCAACAGAACAAAAAGGAGGAAGCGTATGACCTTTGGAGAAAAATGCAAAAAATACAGAACGGAGCAAAAGCTGACACAAGAAGAAGTGGCAGCCGCTGTGGGAATCAGCCGAAGAACCTATATTAACTATGAAACCGGGAACAAACTGCCAAGAAATGCAAAAACCGTTGATCAGCTGGCAGCGTTTTTTGGAGTAACACCAGAGGAGCTTCTGCTGCAGGAGGAACGTTATTTGTCTCTGTCAGGCAGACAGGTGCCGGTGGTTGACAGAGCGGAACAATTGCTGCAGGAGATCAGGGAAATCCTGGGAAGCGAAGAAACCGCTTCTGAAATCAAAAACAGCTTTTGTCATTCTTTGCGACAGTTGTGTGAGGAGTATCACTTTTGAAGCGTTTCTCTCCCCTATGTTGGCCTACCGAAATCAATTTTGAAAAGCTTTATTATTTTCATGATAGCATTTTTCACAGCAGCTTACGCTACTGTGAAGGGCGCAGGATAAGTTGGTGACTTTACGCCCACCACCCTAAGGGTCACGCCTGTCGGCGCGGTCTGTGCTTCTCAGCCAACGGCTGAGAAGTCTCCATCGTAGACCCGCACCCTCGAAAACGGACGTTGCAAAGCGTACTTCCGGTTATTTCACCATCATTCATACATCGGGTGCAGGGACTGCGTCCCTGCCGAAGGTTCCAAGGGACGAGAAGTCCCTTGGTGGGGTTTGGGGCAAAGCTCCAAGATTCTCCGCGCAAAATTGATTTCCGTGATGTTGGCCAGACATCCGCTGACAAAAAAGCACCGTCCAACAAGCGCTGTTTCTGGGTTTTGACGCTTTTGGACGGTGCGGCTGTGTAAGCAGGTGCTTCTGTTATTTCTGCTGAGGAAGGCATTTGTTGCAGGGAGTGTAGCCTTTGCGGAGCAGCTCCTGAATGGTGCCGTGATAGGATTCCTTATTCTTTTCTTTGGTAGCTGCTACAGAGGAGCAGTCAGGAAGATGGATTTTTTTATTGTTGGTGTTAAGAATATAGTCGGCTGCTTCTTCCGAAACCTCGGAATTGGCCAGCCAGCTGTAGCCGGTAGCATAGTCGATTTCCACTCCCGGCTGATTATTGTAAGCGTAAATATTAAAGCAAATACCCTCTCCGTGATCCTCAACGGAATAGGCCTCCATCTCCACTCCCCTGGCTACCAGATTATCTCCGTCAAAAATCGGAGTGACACGATATAACACATGATGATTGGTTTCCTTAACGTAGTCGGCTACCATATTTTCAAAGGGCAGCATTCCGTCAACATTCAGATAACGGGTTCCGGTGATGAGATTTTTGACATTAGCATTTTCTGCTGTCAGCTGATAGCCGATCAGATGACAACGGTTATACAGATACTGACCGTCTACAAAATCGTATTTTACAGTCTGCCAGCCGCTTGGCTTGACCTGACCAATGCTGCCTCTCTTTTCTGTCGGCATGGTTTCTCGACAGACACAGGCGTATGTTATTCCGCAGCGTCCCAGACGATCCAGGTCACTATAGATTTCAAAGGCTTTTGTACGGTATTCAGAACTGCTGAAATATGGAACATTTCCGTTGATTTCTACATAAGGTTCTCCGGAAAAAGACGGTACTGTGTCTACAGAGTAGGTGCCTTCGGCAGTCACGCGACTGTTTTGAGAAGACTGCTCGGGAGATTGGAAGCAGGATGGCAGGATGACGACCATCCAGACGGTCAGAAAAAGCAAAAGCAATCGTGAACAATTTTTCATCGGCTGTATTCCTCCCGAGTGATTTTATGATGGGAACTTCCCTGAAAATCTGTGGTTTGCTGCAATACGAATCGGGAAAGATCCAGCGTCAGCTTCAGATCGGAGGGATAATGACGATTCCAGCGATACAGGATCAGGCGATGAATACGATCTGTGTATGGAGAGAGATCAACGTTTTCCACAAAGCAGATATCATCCTCTCCGGCATCGTCAAGGAAATGCTCGTCTGTTGCAATGTGATCAGGATAATCTTCAAACAAAAGCTGAGAATAAGGATGGATCCGGATTTTCCGTTCCCCGCTGACAGCCACCAGATCACTGATTTGCAGACGATCCCGGCTTTGCCTGCGCTGATGGAACATCATTCCGTTTTTGTCATCGATACATACTGCTACTATCATAAAAAAACCTCCGATGGATGATAATTGATAAACGCGGAAATATCAAAAGGAAATCAAGGTGCATTTCCGGAAAAGAAATCCCGGCAAATAAGCACTGCATTGCAGGAAAAAGCATCAAAAAATGCAGGATTTAAAAAATAAATTGCAAAAAACAAAAATAATGATTGACATCAGGACATTTTGTTTTTATACTAAGTATATAACTTTTTTAAAGGAGATAGGAATTATGAAAACGAGAATCGGAATATTGGGCTACGGCAATCTTGGCAGAGGAACAGAGATTGCTGTGGCTGCTGCTGAGGATATGGAGCTGGCTGCCGTCTTTACCAGAAGGGATCCTTCTACCGTGAGTATTCAGACAAAGGATGTTCCCGTGGTATGCATCCAGGAAATTGAAGCCTGGAAAGACAAGATTGATGTCCTGATCCTTTGCGGCGGAAGTGCAACTGATCTGCCGGTGCAGACACCTCTGTATGCTTCTATGTTCAACGTGATCGACAGCTTTGATACCCATGCAAGAATTCCGGAGCATTTCAAAAATGTGGACGAGGCTGCTGCCAGGAGCGGACATATCGGTCTGATTTCCGTAGGATGGGATCCCGGTCTGTTTTCTCTGAACAGAGTGTATGCCAACGCCATTCTTCCCAACGGCAAGGATTACACCTTCTGGGGCAAGGGCGTCAGTCAGGGACATTCGGATGCGGTGAGAAGAATCAAGGGCGTCAAGAATGCCAAGCAGTACACCATTCCGATAGAGGAAGCACTGGAAGCTGTCAGAAACGGCGAGGATCCGGAGCTGACCACCAGAGAGAAGCATCTGCGGGAGTGCTTTGTAGTATTGGAAGAAGGTGCCGATGCAACAGAGGTGGAAAAGGAGATCAAGGAAATGCCCAACTATTTTGCGGATTACAATACGATCGTGCATTTCATTGATGAAGAAGAATTCAAGCGGGATCACAGCGGTATGGCACACGGCGGCTTTGTGTTCCGTTCCGGCAGAACCGGTGTGAACCAGGAAAATAAGCACATCATTGAATACCGTATCAAGCTGGATTCCAATCCTGAATTTACAACAAGTGTTTTGGTGGCTTATGCAAGAGCAGTCAAAAGAATGGCTGCGGAAGGTGTCACCGGCTGTAAAACCGTACTGGATATCCCTCCTGCCTATCTTTGCACACAGTCCGGCGACGAGCTGAGAGCTCATTTTCTGTAATTTGTCCGTCTATGATCAACAGGCTGCCCGTTTTGCGCGGGCAGCTTTTTATTTTTGGCTGTTACAGGGAATTCAGCACAGACGCATAGCCCAGAATGGCATCCGCTGCCTGCTGATAGGAATAGCGGGACGTATCCAGGCAAAGATCAAAATTTTGGGCCTGATTCCATTCGGTGCGGGTGTGATATCGATAATAGTCCGCACGATGCTGGTTGATTTTTCGGACAGTCTTTGCCGCTTCTGCTTCCGTGACACAGAATTTTTTGGCAACGGTCCGGATACAGACGTGTTCCGGTGCCCAGACAAACACCCGAAGCAGACGATGCTTGCTGTTTTTCAGAATATTGTCAGCACAGCGGCCGATGATGACACAATCACCTTCATCGGCTACCTTGCGGATCAGATCGGATTGGGTACGGAAAATTTCTGCTTTGGAAATATATTGACTGTTTTCCGAGGGAATATCCGCTCGGCCTTTGTAGAGGGTTTCATCATGTAAAGAGAGAATATCCGGACGGATACCTCCGGACGAGGCAAGATAAAATAAATTTCTGTCATAAAAGGGAATATCTGCCTTTTCGGAAATCATTTTTCCGATGCTTCTTCCGCCGCTTCCATAGCAGCGGGAAATGGTAATGATCAGATTGCCCATAAACGTTCCTCCTTAAACGTCACTTTTGTTTCTATTGTACTTCACCTTTTCCCAACGGTCAAGCAATTCCTGAAATGTTTTCATTTTTTTGACAGGCATAGTTTGTTTTTTCGGGTACACACTAAAAGGGAACTGAACGAATCTGTGATTTGGATGCTCACTGCCAAAGGATGCCACAAGGATACGTTCAGCACGTCCGTTTTAATGAGACGGCAAAAAATCAGTAAGGAGATCATTATCATGAAAAAAATCATTCTTGTCTTGACCGGTGCCATGGCGCTGTGCTTTTGTCTGACAGGCTGTAAATCCAACGAAGAGCAGCAGACAGACAATACCAACTCTTCTCCGCTGGAGGCACAGATGCCTTATGAAGAGCAGAGCGGCAGAGTGGTACTGACAACTCCCGGCAACGGAATGGTAACAGACGGCAATGGTATTATCGGAGATGAAGATGACATGATTACCCGCATTGATCAGCCTTCGGACACACCGGCAGACAAAGTGGGAGATACCCTCAATCATGCTGCCGATAATATAGGCGATACCGTATCCAATATTACACACAATGCCGGTAATATTGTTTCCAATGTGGCGGATAATGTTGGAAATACGGTTTCAAACATTGCGGATAACGCGGGAGATATGGTCAAGGATCCTACCGGGCAGAGTGATAATTCCAAGGATTGGTAACAGACGCTGCAAAACACAAGTTCCATCCCATAAGAAAAGAATGGTGGGACAACACCGGAAACAGATGAATGACCGACGTTCGTCTGTTTCCGGATTTTTTATTACCTGGGAAAAGAGTAACGGCAAACTGTTTGGTTCTGTCTTGTCAGGCTGCCGCATATACTTTTAAGGAACCTCTCAATGTCGATGAAGGAGCATTTCATGCTCGGATCACGGCTTTCAGAGGTGTATATCATCTTTAGGAAAGCGGTGATCCGATGGTAATTGCCCTTGAAGTAAAACATCAGAAACCTACCCGTCTGGTCAGAAAAATTCGTTCGGTTTTCAGACCCTGCAGGATTGCGGCAAAAATCAGAAAGCAGCAGACACTTTCGATTCTCCAGATTGGATATACGGCTTATCGGGAACCGGTCCAGCTGAAAAGAATCAGTCCATTTACATTGGGATGCAGCAAAACAATTCTTTGTGCCAAGGAAACAGATCTGACCGGAACTCCCTATCATCGGTTTGAAAGCAGGGAATTTTCCCGTTTGATGATGAAAAACTTTTTGTCGGCATTATTGAAAAAAGCGGCTGTATCTCCCCAGGAATGTCGTATTGCGTATTACGATCCCATGGGAGAGTATCCGGAAATTGCGGAAATGCTGCTGCAATACACGGCCAGCCTGACCGTTGTCAGCCAGATGCCTCGTTTTTATGAACGGGAGGCAGAACGGATGATGGAAGCATACGGTATTCCAATGCAGATCAGTAACAGTACCGCACAGCTGACGAACTGTGATATAGTGGTAACATCTGAGCCTGTAGAAACAGCCTTGCCGATTCCGGCACAAACGTTGGTTTTTTCTGTCGGAAAACCGCTGGTGTCTGTTAAATACACGGTGATTTCAGAATATGATATACCTGTTCCCTATCCCTATCTGCGGATCAAGCCTGATTTTCTGGAGGATAGCTATTATTTGTCTGCCCTTTATACCCTGTGCGGTATCAAGGAGTTGGGAGAATTGGTACCGACCGGAGCCAGAGACGGAGCGACTCCCTTTAGTATGGAACGATTGGTTCTGAGACTGCAGGGATTACAGCAAACTGCCTGAATAAAAAAACGTCTGAAAAGAAAACTCTGAAATCATCAAGCAGAGCATTTCGTGAGAAAGACGGCAATGCCTCTTTGACATTGCCGTCTTTTCATCAGGATTCACTTTTTGGTGTGTCCTTTTGCGGTTCAGCGGAATTATCGTGCTTCTGCTGAATGATCTGCTCTAACTGCAGCTTAGAAAAGCGGTGCTTCTTTTTACAGAAATGACAAATCGCTTCCGCATAGCCCTTCTCGTCTGCCAGTGCCCGGATTTCGTCGTCCTGCAGGGTAATAAAAGCATCAATAATCTTTTCACGGCTGCAGGAGCAGGCATAACGAAGCGGTGTTTCGTCCAGTACCTCAACTTCAAAGCCCTTCAGTGCAGTTTCGCAGATTTCACGGATGGACATTCCCGTAGCCAGCATGGTTGTCATAGGTTCCAGCTGCGAGACATTCTTTTCAATTTTGTCGATGGCGGCATCATCGGCTCCCGGAAGCAATTGCAGCAGAAAGCCGCCTGCCAGCAAAACCTCATGATCCTTTTTGTCCAGCAGTACTCCAAGAGCGCAGGCGGTGGGGATCTGTTCGCTGACGGCATAATAGCTGGTGACATCCTCTGCAATTTCGCCGGATACCAGCTGAACCTGTCCGATGTAAGGTTCTCCGGCGCCATAGTCACGCATAACATTGAGTACACCGGTTTTGCCTACAGCCTTAGCGACATTCAGCTTTCCGTTTTCGTAATATTCTGTGGGGCAATCTGGATTCTGCACATATCCCTTGACATTTCCCTCACTGTCAGCAACGGCAATCAGGGCGCCAGTTTCGCTGTTGTCACCTTTGATCCGTAGTGTGACACTGGCATCCTTTTGCTTGAGCTGAGCGCCCATGATAGCGGCAGCTGTCAGCAGTCTGCCCAGAGCGGCAGTCGCTGCAGGAGACGTAAGATGCAGCTTCGCGCCCTTGAAAACAAGTTGGGAAGTATCTGCGGCACAAATCATCACGGCTCCGTCAGAGGTTATACAGCGGATAATTTTATCTTCACTCATTTTTTCTCTTCCTTACTACATAAATTTCTCGTTGGGAATTTTCTTTGGGAGCAGAAAATGACATATCGTCATAAACTGCTTCTATTTTCAGACCTGCCTGTCCCAGCATTTCGGTCATTTGTTCACGCGAGTAAGCTCTCTCGGTAAACTGTTCTGAATAGCGGCGGTAATGATTGCCCTCCGGTTCAAAGAAATCCAGGGTAATGACTACCTGATGATCCCGTTTAAGATAATGATTCTGCCAGGCACAGAAAACTTTTTCCATATCGTAGATAAAGCAGTTATCGGCCAATACAGTTTGATGCTTATAAACAGTATTGCAATCAAATACCAGAAGACCGTCGTCTTCCAGATAGGCCGCAATACGATGGAAGGTTTTCAGCACGTCATCCCGGGACGGAAGATGGTTCAGGCTGTCCAGTGTACAAAGACAGGTATGAATGGTGCCATAGAGCTGCAGGCGCTGCATTTTCTGGCAGAGCAGCAGAACCTGACGGTCCTCTTCAGCAAATTTTTGCTGTGCGATGGCCAGCATTTCGGAAGAAGCGTCTGCTCCAAAAACATCTACCCCGCGGCGGCTCAGTTCCAGCATCAGGCTTCCGGTACCGCAGGCAAGGTCCAACGTTAGTCCGGGTTGGTGATGATGGCGGTGAAACAATCTCATCAGATAGTCTGCCCGTTGTTCATAGCCCACATTCAGGGTAAGTGTGTCGTAGAATTCGGCAAAGCAGGAATAAGCGCTCATGTTGGTTCTCCCTTTTCCGATTGTTCCCTTAGTCGGGCAATGGTGAGGGTGTAGCCGTCGCTTCCATAGTGCAGTGCCCGATTGACGCGGCTGATGGTAGCTGTACTGGCACCGGTCTGCTCGACTATTTCGGAATAGATTTCACCCTTATCAAGCATCCTTGCTACAGAAAAGCGCTGGGTCATCGCCTTGATTTCAGGGACAGTACAAAGATCATCAAAAAAAGCATAGCATTCTTCGATGGACTGAAGGGATAAAACCGCTTCAAAAAGCGCATCGGTATTTATGTTTTTCAGCTTTGAATTCAAGAAAAAAACCTCCCGACGTCAAATTTGTTTATGACGATATCATTTTACCACATCAGCGTATAAAAGTAAACCATAAAATCATCGGCGGCGCGTGACCGCGCTGGACGATTCGCGGCAGCGCTCCACTCCGTTCCTCTCGATTTTGCCGTGTCTTAGTTTATTTCCGCGGCTTCCACCCCACACGACGCTAACGCGCCGCTTTGGGGCGGTTCTTTTTTGACCGGAAGGACGTTTTGCAAGCCTCTCCTGACAAGGGGAGGTGGCACGAAGTGCCGGAGGGGTTCATAAAGCAACACAGTTCACTAAACGATAACCCTGGATGTGAAATTCATTCGCCAGATTATTCCTCATTGATTATTCAACCGAAGGGGTGCAGGGGGCGATCGGAAAGCCCCCCCTGCGTACACAAGATGTGTTTGCTCGCTGTTTCCAATACTTGAAATCAAAGGTAAAGAAAACTGTTGTGAAAAATGATATTATAAAACCTGAATCCGTGAAACTAATAACGGAAAAAATTCGTTTTCGGGGATTGTCAAGGGGGACTTTTCCGCAAAAGTCCCCCTTG
>CACYCV010000195.1 GCA_902772955.1 uncultured Ruminococcus sp. | reverse complement strand
TGTCCGAGCTGGCCGAAGGAGCACGATTGGAAATCGTGTAAACGGCTACAACCGTTTCGAGGGTTCGAATCCCTCACTCTCCGCTTTAAACGTTCTGCTTTTGCAGAACGTTATTTTTTTAGGGATTCGAACCCGAGAGGGTCTGAGCGCCCGAAAAAAGCCGAAGCTTCCTCCAGAAATTCATTGAGTTTTTCGAGTTCACGGATTCTTTTTTCCTGTTCTTTTATACGCTTATTTGCTGCTTGCAGCTGCTGGGCAAGATTCATAGATTCTTCTGGCGTACGTGTCCCCGAGCCTGTGTCAAACCGATACGCATACGGAAAAAATATACGGAAATCTGATCTCTATATCAGCAGCCGTCCCTCTGATTCCCGAAAGCGGATCCGGCATGGTATTTTTACGTCTGGTTTGCGAGGCTGCTGAACGGTGCTTCCGTCATTCCTATGACTTGCTCAGAATGAGTAAGTCATCCTTTTCAGGGGCGGATGCTCATCATTGCCACCAGTCCGCCACGTTTGCCATGGCTTGCACGGTGGGAATAAAGCAGCCCATGGTTGCATCTGGTGCAGACGTCGCTGATGGTGATATTGATGCTCAGCAGACCGGCTTCCAGCAGCATCCGGCGGTTAGTTTGCTTGAGATCAACCAGATATTTGCCGTGTCCCAGATTTTTGGTGAAATAGGCGGGTTTCAGTTCCGTGAGAGAGGCGAATTTTTCATAAACCGGTGTGTCAACCTCATAGCAGCACGAGCCGATGGAGGGACCTACCACGGCAATGATATCGGAAGGATCGCAGCCGTAGCGTTCCTGCATGACCTCCACGGTTGCTTCACCGATTTTTTCGACGGTTCCCCTCCAGCCGGCGTGTGCCAGTGCAATGACCCGTTTTTCCGGGTCGGCAAAATACAGTGGGGTACAATCGGCATAGTGGGTGACAAGAGTGACTGCCGGATCATTGGTGACCAATGCATCCACACTGAGAAGATCATGCTCCCGATAGATACCGATGCCCCGGTCTGCCGCAGTGACACAACGAACATTGGTGTTATGATCCTGACAGGAGCTGACCAGGGATTCATAGTCAAAGCCTGCCGCCTGACAAAAAATCCGATAGTTTTCGGTTACATTTTCCGGTTTGTCTCCCCGCTTGAAGTTGAGATTCATGGATTTATATTCACCGGTGCTGATTCCTCCCACGCGGGTGGAAAACGCATGGTTGACGAAGCCCAGCTCCGAAAGAGCGGGAAAGGTGAGAAATCCTACTCCGTCTACGAAATTCAGTGTCGTATTCTCGCTTTTAAAAACCATATTCAACCCTCATATCATCAAAAAAGATAGGTATTTACAAGGCGCCCCCCAAACAGTATAATAGAGGCAGTACAAAAATGAAAGGAGAATGGGAATGTTTCCGGCCAAAAAGAGGCTCTTTGGCAATCATGTTCCTCCACGGTGCGAATATTGTCAATTCAGCCAAAAAAACAACAGCGGCAACCCGGTGTGTCCTTACGGTATGAGGACGGCGGGGGACACCTGCAAAAGATATGCTTACGATCCTTTGAAGCGTGAGCCGCAGTCCTTACCGACACTTCCGAAATTTACCGCTGATGATTTCAAGCTATGAAGTAATTCTTACTTCTTAGCTTTTTTGCTGCTCTTTTCTGCAGGAGCTTCTTCCTTCAGAGCTTCCTCTGCCATCTCCAGTACGGAGGTACAATGAGCGCAGCGAGTGGCATTGATGTCAATCTCACTGAGACAGAAGGGACACTTTTTGGTGGTAGGAGCTTCCGTAACGGGCTTTTTGCCGATTGACATCATCTTGTTGATACCCTTGACCATCAGGAAGATAATCAGAGCCATGATGAGGAAGTTGATGATGGCAGATACGAATTTACCAAAAGCGATAGGACCGACGTTCAGAACCTTGGTGACCTGGTTGATGTCTTCAATTCCGGCGCATTTGGCAATGAGCCAGTTGACCGAAGGCATGATGACGTCATCGCAAAGGGAGGTAACGATGGTCTGGAAGGCGCCGCCGATGATAACGCCGACAGCCAGGTCAAGAACGTTGCCCCTCATGACAAATTCTTTGAACTCTTTAGAAAATTTTCCCATAGTGTTTTCACCTTTCCTGTATTTTTGATTAGGACTATTATACCACGGGGATTTCGATTCGTAAAGTTTTTTTGGAAAAAAAGTCCAAAATTTTGCAAATGTTTTTTGGAAAGGACGCTGTTTCAATACCCCAAAACGCCTTCAATGGATTCATCATTGATAACCCAGTCACTGACAAAGATGTCCCTATGGGCGGTTTTGGTGTTACGGACAACGATTTTTTCAATACCGGCATTGATGATCAGCCTTTTGCACAGAGAACAGGGAGCAGCGTTTTCAACATATTTGCCGGTTATGGCATCCTTGCCTACCAGGAACAGCACAGACCCGATCATATCCTCCCGAGCGGCATGGATAATGGCGTTCATTTCGGCATGCACGGAGCGGCAGAGCTCATAGCGTTCTCCCCGGGGAACATTCAGGTTCTGGCGGACGCAAAAGCCCATGTCGATGCAGTTTTTTCTTCCTCTGGGAGCACCTACATAGCCTGTTGAGATAATCTGATCGTTTTTGACAATGATAGCTCCGTAATTTCTCCGCAGGCAGGTTCCCCGTTCCAGAACGGTTTCGGCAATGTCAAGATAATAGTTAATCTTGTCAGTTCTCATCAAGAATCACTTCCGTTTCAGGGTATTTTTCTCTATTATACCTGATTATGCTCATCTTTGCAACGATGAAAATCGCGCATGCACGGAAATCCACTTTCTCCTCCGGATTATTGGGACTCTGTCCCAAACCCTGCCGGGGGAAACCCTTTTTTGAAAAAAAGGGTTATCCCCCGAACCCCTTTCCAAAAAAACTCGTGTTTTTTCCATCAAAGAACAACAGAAAAAAGGGTATATTTTAAAAATTGATTTCCCTGTGACCCCGC
>CACYCV010000194.1 GCA_902772955.1 uncultured Ruminococcus sp. | reverse complement strand
TGATGGATATGTCTATGATGAATTCGACAACACAATGAATCTTATTATTGCAAACTATGATGGAAATGATTTGGAGCGCAGATTGACCAATACAGTTGCGCAGCATAATTTCCAAGAATTAATCGTTTTTTTGCGGGCGGCTCTGACAAGTGACCTTTACAGGGAAATTGAGATGAGTACACCGTGTGCAGACTTAGTTGATTTCCTTCGCTTTAATGAAAAGAGCATTCGAAAATACCGGTTATTGATATTTACGGATGCTGATATGAGTTCCTCTATAAAGAATATTGATATAGACGATTACTCAGGCATTCCAGTGGAAGGCCAGATTTGGGATATTGATCGTTTATTTAGAGTTTGCTGCTCTGAACAAGGAAGGCAAATAATAGAAATTGATTTTACACAGTATTATGATGACGGCATCCCATGCTTGGAGGCAAGCTCAGCAGCGACGGATCAATACAGCAGTTATTTAGGGGTTATACCTGGTTCAGTTTTGGCAGATATTTATGATAAATATGGAAGCAAACTGCTTGAAGGAAATGTACGCTCATTTCTATCTACAAAGGTGGCGGTTAACAAAAAAATCCGTACCACTATCTTGAATATGCCGCAAATGTTCTTTGCATTTAATAACGGAATATCAGCCACAGCGATGGATGTCGTCGTAGAGAATACGGATCATGGACGTTTTATTACATTTGCTCGTGACTTTCAGATTATTAATGGAGGTCAAACAACTGCTTCCATATCTAATGCGAGATACAAAGACAAAGCAAATCTTGAGGGCCTTTATGTGCAAATGAAACTCACCGCTATTGATGAATCAACCCCAGAGGAGTCAGATGAATTAATACGTAATATTTCAAGATCGTCAAATAGCCAAAACAAAGTTAGTGATGCCGATTTCTTTGCTTCTCATCCTTTCCACAGAAGGATGGAACAGATTTCTCGTCTGTTATTTGCGCCAGCTACTGAAGGCGCGCAGTACGACACTAAATGGTTTTATGAACGTGCCCGCGGTCAGTATTTGCAGGAGCAAATGAGACTTACTCCTGCAAAAAAGAAACAGTTTCAGCTTCAGCATCCAAAGAACCAGGTCATTAAGAAGACAGATCTTGCAAAAGTTCAAAACACATGGCTTGGACATCCGGATGTTGTCAGTAAAGGCGCGCAGACTAATTTTGCCTCCTTTGCAGAGTATATTGATGATCAATGGAATTCAAATGATCAGCAGTTCAACGAGAGATACTTCCAGACTACAGCCGCCTTGCTTTTGATCTTTCAGTATTTAGAAAGGACTATCCCCAAGCAACCTTGGTACGAGGGTGGCTATAGAGCAAATATTATTTATTATACAATTGCACTTTTTAGACAGCTGATCCAAAAGCAATTTCCAGGGACTGATCTGGATTTGATGTTGATTTGGAACAGACAAGGCATTCCTGATCAAGTTAAAGCTTCATTGGTCGCATTAGCTGAACTGGTGTTGCTGAAAATAACAGACCCAGAAAGAAAAGTCGCAAATGTTACACAGTGGTGCAAAAAGGAGGCGTGCTGGACGGATGTAAAAAAGATAAGTATGCAGCTTCCCAAGGAACTCGAAACCTGTCTAATCACAGTTGATGATCAGAAGGCGGCTCAGCGTTCCGCCAAAAAGGAGCAGAAAGTCATAAATGAAATATATGCTCAAACGGAGGTAGTTAATTATCCGGTTGAGATGTGGAAGAAATTGGCGGAATTCACAGTCAATAACCATATGGTTACACCTTCAGATGTAACTGCGCTTACTATTGCCTGCAAAATTCCTTTAAAAATACCGAATACATATCAATGTAAACGCTTATTGGCATTGCTGCATAAAGCAGTTGAAGAAGGATTTAGTATTGATAATTAAATGGAGGAAAGTGCAATTATGTACAGCGTAATTGATCTGTTTGCTGGTGCCGGGGGATTAAGCCTCGGTTTCCAGCAAACAAAGAAGTATAACATCAAAGTAGCATTTGAAAATAATCCGGTGATGCAGGCTACATATAAGAAAAATCATCCAGGTGTTGATGTTAGAGGTGATGTCTGCAATGCGGACTATTCTGAAATTCAAAGAAAATATGGGCCGATAGACGTTGTTATAGGAGGTCCCCCGTGTCAGGGATTTTCGAATGCAAATAGGCAGAAAAACCATGCAATTAGTCATAACAACTCATTGGTTAAGGAATATATTCGCGCAATTCTCGAAGTCAAACCAAAGGCATTTGTTATGGAGAACGTCAGCATGCTTCGGTCGGACGTACATAGATTCTACATGTCAAAAGCAGATA
>CACYCV010000193.1 GCA_902772955.1 uncultured Ruminococcus sp. | reverse complement strand
TTTCCCCGGAAACAGTTTGCTTTTATTCCGGATCTCTTTCAGGACGGTCTTATTGTTATATCGTGATTTGGATTCCATGTAAACAGGGCGGTAGACGATTTTTCTGTCCTCTTTATAGAAATGCAGAATGGTTTCACGGATGTACTGGTAATCTATGTTTGCCTGTTTTGTGGTTTCAACACAGAAAAGGATCAGTTTATTGCTCATCGTCGCCTCCCAGGATTCCCAGGAAATCGGATGCGTCTACATTAAAGGGGGAATCCTCAATAAAGCCATCCCTGTATGCGTGCTCCGGATTCTGGTTGCCGTTACTGGTCCAGGTGTGGACGGTATTAATGCCAGACAGGAAACTGATGGAATTCCTGCTGTTGCGCAGTACGGACATGGGAGAAAGGTTGTGTGCGGTAAAGCATAGCTGGCCCTTGCCGTAATACTGGAAATACTCAATCAGTTTGATGAGATAAACGTCATTGATGTTTGAATCCAGTTCATCAATAAAGCAGATGTTGCCGCGGGCGGCGGCATCCAGCACATCAAACAGACTCATCAGCTTGCGGATCCCGCGGCTTTCGTATTCAGCGTCCAGTTCATATCCATCGTAAATCATGACCAGATTGCACAGGTAAAGGTCATCCCCAATTTCTTTTGTATCAATCTCGATCTGTTTCAGATCTGTTTTAAACAGGCGGATGAAGGCAGTAAGCCTTGAGACCCTTTTTTGATAGGAATCAAATGAAGCTTTCGGAATAATCACTTCTTCTCCGTTTTTACCTGCTGGTGAAATCCAGGCATAACTTAGTAATTCTTCCGCCTCCTTCAGAACATTATCCCTGACGGGTGCGGGAAGATTCCTGTAAATATAATTGCTGTGGTCATCTTCTCCATCGATATAAACATCGATTTTTGCTGCGAATAATATCAGACAACGTAAGTGCAGGGAAGGAAGACTGGCACGGTCATAGCCGGCAATTATAATATCGGCGGCAAATGTCGCAAAAGACCTTTGTTCGAGCAAATTGAGCGATTTTTCTTTGCTGTAGGAGAATAATAAGTCGCTGCCGAAATGAAGCAGGACACCGTTTTTAACCTCAAAAACAGGGCTGTACTGGTTTTGGGTATAGTTGCCGGATTTCCGGTCCAGCCGTTCCGCGGTGAGATAGACTCTTTCATCATCCCTGATTTCAAAATCGACTCTATATCGATAGATAAAAGAGCCGTCTTGGCTTCTGAAATAGTATTCCACTTCGATATGGCCGCTTTTTGTTTTTTTATTGATGTTCTCGATAAAGAGCTTCTGATTAACTGAATCGCTCAGATAGTTTTTATTAAGAAGGATCTTTTTGAGAATACTGACTGCCATCATGACAGCGGTTTTTCCGGAGCCGTTTTCCCCATAGATGGCTTTAATACGGTACTGATCCGGATCGAAGTCATTTTTGATTGTTTTCTTATAAAATGAAATCTCTATCGGCTTTTCAATGTTCTTGATCCCTGCGATCTCCAACCGCAGGAGATATGCGTCATTCACTGGCATTATCCTCCTTTCGTATTCAAGCAAAGAATAATACAAAACTTACAAAATGTCAAATATGTACGGAAATCAGGTTGCCACGGGGACGGTTCCGCTGGCAACCTGTTGCCAGAGGGACGGTTCTCCTGGCAACCTGGCTCCGCGAAGGGAGGGTCAGGAATGATTCTCCCTTTTAATACAGGACTCTGGTTAGCAATAACTAACCAATGCGGTTGAATTCTTTGCGTTTTGGGTGTACACTAAATTGATTCAGTTTATGCTTTTTGGAGACGGGAAAGCAAGGAGTTATCTGGATGAAGAAATGGGCAAATGAAGCTGAAGCGCGGGAAGAGATCCGAAAGCTGATCGGCGAATACTATACGCAGTTCAAAAAGCCGGAGCAGGAGAAACCCTTCACGCCCGGAGACCGGATTGCCTATGCCAGCCGCGTGTATGACGAGAAGGAAATGCAGCGGGCGGCGGACGCGGTGCTGGATTTCTGGCTGACGACGGGGCGTTTCGCGGAGCAGTTTGAGAAGGAATTCGCGGAGTGGATCGGGGCGAAATATGTCCACCTGGTGAATAGCGGCAGCTCGGCGAATCTGATCGCCTTCATGGCGCTGACAGCGCCGGA
>CACYCV010000192.1 GCA_902772955.1 uncultured Ruminococcus sp. | reverse complement strand
GTTATGACAAAGATCATCGAGAGAAATACTACAATTCCTACAAAGAAGAGCCAGATCTTCTCAACAGCAGCAGATAACCAGACTCAGGTTGAGGTTAACGTTCTTCAGGGTGAGCGTGAATTTGCAAGAGATAACAAGCAGCTCGGTCTCTTCAAGCTGGACGGTATCGCTCCCGCTATGAGAGGCGTTCCCCAGATCGAGGTTACATTTGATATCGACGCTAACGGTATCGTTAACGTTTCCGCTAAGGATCTCGGCACAGGCAGAGAGCAGCATATTACCATCACCTCCAACACCAACATGAGCAAGGACGATATAGATAAGGCTATCCACGATGCAGAGGTTTATGCTGCTGAGGATAAGAAGCGCAGAGAAGAAGTTGACAAGAGAAACGACGCCGAAAATCTCGTTTATGCAGTTGAAAAGCTTATAAACGAAAACGGCGAGCATATTGCCGATGCAGATAAGGAGAACCTTACAAATAAGGTTGCTGCTGTAAAGGCTGCTCTGTCAAGAAATAATATGGACGATATCCAGGCTGCTAAGGATGAGCTTCAGAAGGATATGTACGCTGTTTCCGAAAAGCTCTATCAGGACGCTGCTGCACAGGGCGCAGCTCAGAATCAGGCACCCCAGAGCGATAACGGCGTTTATAACGCTGATTATACCGATGTCAGCGACAACTGATAATTGACGTCAGCCGTAATGCAGGCTGTCCCGTCTATGTCGGCGGAACTGTACAGCCCTTCGGTGTGGTAAATCCTTCCACTCATTAACGGCAGATATACGGCTTGTCTAAATATACCAATGCTCGATAAAGCTGCGGGGGAAGGTTCTTAAGGACTTTCCCCTTAGTATATATTACCGCAGAACCCCCGCCCCGCCGTTTGCGGCAGGTGAGGCACGGAAGCTTTTGGAAATCAGATTTCCGATGAACGGCTTTGTGACTGCGGCCCTACTTTGCTGTATCAAGGCAAGGTATTAAAAAATTGTTGCAAAACTCGTATTATTGTATTATTATAATATATATTGTTTTGTCTGGATAACAAACGTCGATGTCCCCCGCCTCGTAAGGTGGCGGGTGCCATACGTTCGTCGGTGGTGTATTAAATCCCCCACCGACGCCCGCAGGAGCTAAAGCTCCCCGACGTCTGTTGACGGCGTCGCTCGCTCCAATCAAGCGAGCTTGTTGGAGCTTTGCTCCCTGTTTAAGAGGAGGAGCAAGCCTATGAAATTCGGAAAAAGACAGCTAATGGTTGGTGCGATGGTGGTTGCGTTGGGAGCAGCCGTTTATCTGAACTGGCAGTTTTCCGGTACACAGCCGGCATCGGTGACAGAAACCGCTTCGGAAAATACAAAGCAGCTGGGACAGACGGTTTATGTCAATACCGAGCTGTCGGAGGAGGTACCTGTCCTGGCGACAGGGACAGAGGCTTCCACAGAAGCCGTGGAAACCGCTGCTGCCGGTAATTCTCTGCAGGAATATTTTGCCGGAGAACGCCGCAAACGCAAGGAAGCCCGGGAGGATGCCCTGGAAGCCCTGACAGAGATCACGGAGGCAGCGGACAGCTCAGACAGCGCCCGTCAGGAGGCCGTGGCAGCAGCCCAGGCAATGGCGGCAGCTATCAAGGCGGAGAGTGATATGGAATCGGAAATCAAAGCCAAGGGTGTCAGGGACTGCCTGGTTTCCATCAATCAGGGTGCCTGTTCGGTGATTGTTCCGGCAGAGGGACTGAACGATGCTCTGGCCATTACCATCAAGGATATCGTTCATCGGCAGGCAGCTATCGACTTTGAGCAGATTACGATCACTCCCGTTAACCCTGAATAGTGGGAATTTCTGTACAATAATTTGATCTCGCCCCTGGTAATTCTGTTAATTTCCCAGATTATTGTTACAAATCACAAAAACAACTTGCATTCTTTGTACAAAACGGATAAAATCAAGGAAACGAACGCGTAGGAGGAATCATGTTGAAAGCAAAGAGAAGTATCATTACCTCATTGGCCGCGACAGCAGCTATTTTTTCAGCGCTTCTGCTGATGCCAAAGGGTGGTCAGCAGGTCCATGCTGCTACGATAAATGAGATCAATACGTCGGCTGTTTTTCTGAAGCAGCAGGAGTACGATACCTGCACCCTCTGTGCCAACGTCATGATGCTCAGACGGGCTGCTATACTCAGAGGAGACAGCGATTGGGCGGACATTACCGAATACAGTGCAAAGTCAACTCTCTGGGTCTGGGGTGCCGGTATGCACAGCAGCTATACCTACCGGAATATGCACGTCAGTTCCGGCCGCTTTGGCTATGATGTTGCCTCCGAATTAATTGCCCTTTTGAAAGAGCACCCGGAGGGAGTCGTGGCGTACGATTATGATCGTCCCCATGCGATTCTTGTCACCGATTATTCAGACGGTGAATTTTATATTGCCGATCCTGCCCATCATATCACTAACGGCCGTGTCAAGGCGTCGGAAGCGTCCATCTGGCTGTTAGGTGCCGAAGCCTATTGGGTTGTTGACAGTCCCTCCCTGCGGGTCACGGGGCAGAAAACAACCCAGACACCGGAGGTCAAGTCAGTCAATGAGTTGTGGAAGATCACGACCCAGGGTGGCCTGAACCTGCGTACAGGAGCGGGAACCTACTACACCACCAAGGGATTGCTGCCATACGGAACCACGGTGAATATCACCAAGATTACTTCGGTCAGCGGCGTACAATGGGGCTATGTGGCCGATCAGCCAACGACCGGCTGGATTGCCCTGAGCTATGCCCAGAAGGTTGTCGTCAAGCCGATTACCCTGACCATGAGCAGCTCCCATGATACCCTGAGCCTCGGAAGCTCCGTTACCGTTTCGGCATCGGCAGCCGGCGGCAGAGGAGGCTATCAATATGCCTTCTTTGTTAAAAAATCCACGGACAGCGACTGGACCCAGTTGAATTCCTACAGCAGTACCTGCAGCTTTACCTTCAGACCCGAAACTATGGGCAGTTATGCTTTGAAAGTCCGGGTCAAAGACAGTGCTGGTTCGATCAAGGGGGAATTCCTTCGGGTGAGGGTGGTCAAGCCTCTGGAAAACAACTCTCGTATCTCCACATCGGAGGCGGTGACCGGTGAAACCGTCACCCTTCTGGGCGCAGCCTCCGGCGGCATCGGCGGTTATCAATATGCCTATTACTATCAGCTTCCCACTGATAAGAGTCTGCGGTCGATTCGGAGCTTCAGCAGCGTGACTTCGGTGCCTTTTAAGCCCACTGCTTTGGGAGATTATACCTTTACCATAAAAATCAAGGATTCCCATGGCGTTGTCGTCAAAAAGACCTTCAAGGTTGTTGTCAGACGGGCGCTGACCAATACCTCTACGATTTCTGCCAATAACATCCGCAAGGGTGATGCCGTTCTCCTGTACGGTTCTGCCTTGGGCGGCGCCGGCAATTATAATTACGCCTATTACTACAGAAAAACAACCGAAAACAAGTGGTATCCGATCCGCACCTACGGAAAATGTTCCAAGGTAACCTTTATGCCGTCCAATACGGGAGAATATGAGGTGCTGATCAAGGTCAAGGATTCCGATGAGGCAGTGGCCAAAAGGTTCTTCACGCTGACGGTCAGATAATGCCGCGGTCTGATTTTTCAAAATGACTACATTGTCTGTTTCCTGATCAAAAAACGCCGAAAAATGATGAGCTTTGTGCTTCATCATTTTTCGGCGTGTTGTTTTTTAGTTTTTTTCGGCAGGAGGTGTTTCCTTCAGGCTGATGCCAAACAGTTCTGCAGCGTTGCGGTACATCAGGCGATCGTAGTCTTCCGCAGAGAGTTGTTCCTTCAGCTCATTAAAATACTGCTGGTACAGAGAACGGTCGCCGGTGCGGTTGTGCAGATAGGTGTCCCTGCCGTCAATGGGATTGTCACTGCCAAAGAGTACCTTTCCGATGCCTGCTGTCCGGATGAGGGAAAGGGTGCTGGACAGGGGAACCCAGGTGGTGTCCCCATAGAGATTGGGCAGGCGGGAAATCAGCTCAATCGCCTCCCGGTTATCGGTGCCGAGCCCCATGTGAACCATCACGAATCTGACCTTGGGAAAGCGCTTGGCCATCTGATAGACTCTGCTGCAGGAAGCGGCATCGGAGCCGCCGGTATGAACCACAGCGGGCAGACCGTAATGCTGAGCCATTTCGATAAAAGGCTCCATTTCCTTGGCATCAAAGGGAACCGTGGAATGAAACGGATGAAATTTGATAGCCTTGATATATTTTCTGTCATCATTGATGGCTTTATAGAGATCGTAATCTGCTTTTTCACCGTAGGGTCTGACCCAGACGGCGGCGCTGATCCGGGTAGGATTGTGTTTGGCAAAATCCACAACCTCACGGAGACAATTCAGCTGAGAATGCTGCAGCTTCTGGGGGACCCGTCTGAGATCGTGGTCGAATTCAGCCGCATTGATACTGGACACGATGCTGTGATCGATGCCGTAGGTATCCATGGAATAGAGTACATCCTCTTCCGTCATAACAAAATTCAGCATATTGCCGATATGAACGTGGGTGTCAATAATCATTCTGCATCCCTCCGTTTATTTTTCTTCCATAAGACGCTTCAGTTCATTCATGAAGGTGTTTATATCCTGGAACTGACGATATACACAGGCAAACCGGACATAGGCCACCTCATCTACCGTGCGGAGCGCCTCCATGGTATATTCTCCGATGCGCTCTGAGGGAACCTCCCGGTCGAGGGTGCTTTCTATTTTTGCCTCTACCTGATCCACAATGCCGTCCACCTGATCCAGGGAAATGGGCCGTTTTTCACAGGCGCGCAGAATTCCCTTCGTCAGCTTCTGCCGGTTGTACGGTTCCCGGGAATTATCCCGTTTCACCACCATGAGCGGGGTGGTTTCAATGACCTCATAGGTTGTAAAACGTTTGGCGCACCGGAAGCATTCCCGACGGCGCCGGATACGTTCGCCCTCATCTGTGGGGCGGGAATCCACGACCTTGCTTTCTTCACAGCCGCAGTATGGGCATTTCATGGTTGACTCCTCCTGCCTGAAAAATATGGGGAAAGCTGCTCCTCCAGGAACCGACGGGATTGAACCAATTCCGACAGCTCCCGGAAACTGAACCGGTAAACCTCGATTATCAGGTCACCGTTGTAGCCGAGTTCATGGAGACAGTCAAACAGTCTCCGGTAATCATAACATCCCTGTCCCGGCAGAATACAGCGGTGATCGGCACTGTCATCACTGATATGCAGATGCCGCAGCCGGCTGCCCATAGACCTGACAATTTCTACAGGGTCTGTTTCGCATCGAAGCGCCTGTTTGATATCGCACACAAAGGCGGCGCTCTCCGGGATTTCCTCCGCCATGCGCTGCAGAAATTCAGAGCTTTTACTGCGGAACTTTGCAACATTTTCCTGCAGCAGGGTGACGTTATAATGCTGTGCCCGTTCCTGCAGGCAGGCAAACCGGCGGAAATATTCCTGATCGCTGATTGTGGAGCGATATTCTGTATTGAGTCCGTGCAGAATCACCATAGAAGCTCCCAGATGCTGTGCTGCGCGGAAGTACATTTCATAAAAGGCAACACCGTCAAGAAAACGGCGCTCATAATTGGAAAACAGCAGAAACGACTCGAAGGAAGACGTAAAGGGATGGAGGGAAACCACCCGGGCATGATGACGTTCCAGACAAAACCGAAGCTTGTCCAGATAATCGGTTTCCAGCTCGGAGAAGGAGTTGAAAAATATTTCAAATACATCAAAGCCCAGCGCCACCAGTGTATCAATGCTTTGTTCCGTCAGCATAGGATACAGACAGCCGGTAGAGATTCCCGTTCTCATACAACACCCCGTTCCTTATGGTTCCGCTCAAGTTTTTCTTTTCTTATCATATCCCTTTTTTTCAATAAAGTCAAGGTTGATGCTGTATAATAAAACTTGACACAATCCAAGCAAAGAAAGTATATTAATCACAAAGGAGAGTGTCACAAATGGGAACAGGAAG
>CACYCV010000191.1 GCA_902772955.1 uncultured Ruminococcus sp. | reverse complement strand
CCCCAAAGCGGCGCGTAAGCGCCGTGTGGGGTGGAAGCCGCGGCAGTAAAGTCTGACACGGCAAAATCAAGCGGAACGGAGTGGAGCAAGGCGCGAATCGTCCTGCGCGGTCACGCGCCGGAGTGGAGCAAGGCGCGAATCGACAGCGGAGGCACTCCGCCCGCGAATCGTCCCGTGCGGTCACGCGCCGGAAACTGCATAGGCAAAAATACTCAGGGGAAGGAAATACAATAGGGATTCGGGAAATTATGGTTGTTGCTGCGTCCGTCCGGAGCATAGTCGTTGTACAGGAACATTTCCAGCTCATCGGCGCGGCGGTAAAGAAGGCCATAATAGCAATTGCCGCCGGCATGATGGAATGCAAGCATCTCATTGATCAGAGCGTTCCGGTTGACATAATTCAAGTCACGGGTTGAAGTTGTCGAGGAGGAGCTGCAATCCAGATAGGTACTGCTGCAATATCCCGTCTGGCCGCTGCTGGTCTTGACCTTGTACCAGACACCGTTATACTTGGTCGTACTGACCAACGTAACAGTCTCATTATACCCCATGAGAGAAATAACATCAGAAGAGGTTGTGGCCGCCTGACGAAGATAAAGTCCGCTGGAAGCCGTTACCCGGCCTGTCATGGAATTGTTGGAGGTAACAGTCACGGACGGGCCATAGGAATTCAGCAGAATGCTCTTGAGTCCGCCGGACTGATAGGTCCAGCCGGTTCCCAGATTATAGGAGAAAGATACCAGCGCATCAAACTGCTGCTGATTGAACCGGATCCTGTTACTGATCAGCATGGAGTTAACATCCTTGGTAAAGCTGCCTTCGTTGATTGCCTTGACAAGAAGCGCATAAGCTTCGCCCTTGGTCAGATGATTGTAAAACTTGTCGCCCTCCCAGACAACAAAGCCATGTCCGAGCGTCGGCAGGAGATCATAGGCCAGCGTATCATAGACAACATCCGGCACAAAGCCCTCCTTGTCTCCAATGAATTTGATAACCTGATCGCTGGCACGAAGCTTCACCAGACCGGTCTCCTTCGGGTCAGACTTATCCGAAACATAAATATCGCACTTTCCGTCTGCACAGGTAGACCAGACATCATTGCACCTGGAATAGGTCTTGACGATGAAAACCCCGGCAGCCTTCGGGGTATAAGTACCCTTCCAGATGTAGGTATCCCCTTCCGTTGTCTTGCTGGTGGCCGTCACCTTGGTGGGGGTGGAGCCGTCTTCAACCGTAAATTCAACACCGGTCCGTGATTTATCGGTAATGGCTACCAAAGTTACAGTGGAATTGAGAGTAGCGGAGTTAGGGGATGAATACGCAAAGCGGACGGGAGCCGGATCGGAAACGCCCACGACACAAACAGCCTTGTTGCCGTAATAATCGACATAAGAGATGGCGCAGCGTCCGGGCGCTTTAGTTTCAATGAAGCCGTCCCACACCGTTGCAATTTTTGAATCGCTGGTAGTCCATCTGCCGCCGTTATAGCCCTTGATATAAATGGTTTTTCCTGCCGTAGTGGTAACACTGTAGCGGGACAGCCGTACAGAGCCGGAATAGACGTCTCTGACGGTAACGGTGCATCTGGCTTTCACCTTGCCGGACTCATCGGAAGCAGTAATCGTAACCGTACCAGGACGAAGACCGCTGACCACACCATTGCGGACACCGGCTATCTTGGCATCACTGGTGGTCCATTTGACGGAAAGGTTGGAGGGTGTCTTGACAATACCCAAAGTGGCAGATGTACCCTCATCTATCGTCACTTCGGTCTGCTTCATGGTAATCGTGCCTTTGCCCGTTACTGTCAGGAAGCAGCTTCTGTAGATCACTCCCGTGGAGTCAACAGCTCTGACAACGCCCTTGCCGACACCGACTGCCTTGACAACACCCTTCTGGTCAACCGTGGCAACAGAAGTATTCAGGGAAATGAAAGTAAACTTGCCGCCCGCAGGACTGGTGCGTCCGGTCAGGGTAAAGCTCTGCCCTACCTCCAGCGTCTTTTGAAGCTCGGAAAGGAAAATGTATTTGTAATCGGTCTTGATGACCTTAACCTTACAGGTCAGGGACTTTTTGGTTTTGCTGTCTGTTGCGGTAATCACAGTTTCACCAACATCAATTCCCTTGACTTCTCCTTCGGCAGTCACTGTGGCCACCTTGCCGTTGCCGGTTTTCCAGGTCATGCTGCCCTGATTGCCGGTAACCGTCAGTGTAAAGGTCTTATCTTTGGCAAGCGTCCTTTCCTTTTCGGAAAGAGCAAATGCGGCAGGTGTCTGGGAGGAGACAGCAAGGGCGGCACCCGAAGAGGAAGCCGACAGATAGCTGACGTAATCGGTGCAGACATAGCCCGTTGTACCGTCGGAAGCCTTGACCTTCGCCCAGCTGTCGCCGCTGAAGCTGAGAATATCCAGCTGTTCACCGGGAGCAAAGGTCTTAAGAATGGACGAATAAGTATTAGGACCCGTGCGGAAATTCAGATAATCCGTGGTCTTGCAATCTGTCAGAATATCAAGATACTGCGCAGAGCAGTATCCTGTCGTACCATCCGACAATCTCACCTTGATCCAGTCGGGGTTGGATTTATCTGTTACCGTCACCGTTTCACTGCTGGGAACAACCTTGATAATGGAATAATTGGTTCCCGCACCGCTCCGGAGGTTCAGGTTGATCGTTGTCTTCGCCATAATGGCCGTCTGTGCCGAAACCGACAGAGAAACCAGAGGCAGGGCTGTCAGCAGCACAGTCAGAATGCAGAGCATCGCAATCAATGCCCCGAGTCTGTGTGTTCTTTTCGGTTGTTGATGCACCTGTGTTTTCACCGAAACTTCACGACCTTTCTTTTGGAGATCTATATAAAATCGTCACAATTAATTACAAGTTTGTTACAATGTTTACCCGGCTTTACCGGCGACTGTTATCATTATAACGTATTTTTTATCCTTACGCAATGGGCATTGTGTATAAATCGCAGTTGGTATTTATGACGCGCCGCAATTTTATACGATATTAAGCCGATTGCTGTACAATAATTTGGTTGGTTTATATAACAATAAAACAGAAATACCCCATAATGGAAGTATTTCTGTTGGTTACATTTCAGAATTTTTTGTTCATTTTTGTTACAAAGTTGTCAATCTTTTTTCGATACGCCCGCAGGAACAATGCAATGGCATAGTCATACAGAAGAAAGATTCCGTTCAGCAAAGCCAGCAGAATACCGGGAATACTGATCCCGAACAGTTCAAAATGATCGGCCGGCACCGAAAAAACAAACATCAGAAGCAATCCCGTCAGAACCGCCGCGGCATTGAACAGCAGCAGCTTGATCAGAAAAGCAGCCGCACGAAAACGCAGCTTTTCGATCTGTTCTCTCACCAAAGGATAATATCCGAGAAACAAAATAAAGCATAAGGAGGTTTCCTTATTGGCACAAAAGAAAAACGAAATAATGGCCACCAGAAGAAAGGAGGCCCAGCCATAGGATTTGCCTGCCGCAAAGGACAGGATAAAAATCAGAATCCCGGCCGCCGCGGGAAAGGTATAGATGCCTGCCGGCACCAGGTTGGACAAGATCATCACCACGGAAGCAAAGGCCGTCATGAGGCCTCCCAGGGCTATTTTTTGCGTATGCCTCATACCATTCTCCTATTCCGTCAGAAAGCCCGGCAGCAGTCGCAGAGGCAATCCGTACAAATCAGGCAGGTACAGATATCACAGCATTCATTGGCAGCATTGCCGCTGCCCGTCTGATAGCCTCCCTGGGCACCGGAGCGCTGCTGCTGCACACGCTGATACATGGATTCATATTCACTGTTGCCGGGATCCATCCGGCGGGCTGTCTGGAAATAATTAAAGGCATCCTCCAGCCACCCCTTCCGATAGACAACGACGCCCATCAGATAATACCATTCCGCATCCCGGTCTGTTGAGGGAACCGCCGACAAAGCAGCCTCCGCATCGTCAAAATGCCCCTGATTAATCATACTGCGGATATGTTCATAGCCCGAACGGCTGGTGTGGTAGGTATCGTAATTTCTCCCCTGGCTTTTGGCGTTTTTACGTTCCTCCAGGATGCGGTCGTAGGCTTCATTGATGTCCTTCATTTTTTCGGAAGCCATATCCGCAAAGGGACTGTTGACATATTTATCCGGATGGTACTTTTTGGCCAGTTCGCGATAGGCGCGTTTTACCTCTTCATCAGAGGCAGAAGGAGAAATACCCAGTACTTCATAAGGATCTTTCATCATTGTTCTTTCCTTTCCTCTCTCCCTGCCCGGCAGGGAAGCGTGATGGGCTGTCAGGCACATTCCGGACACGGTCGGAAACGTCGGCGTCAGCGCTGATCGCCCCGGGACAGATAGGAATAGTAGTCCTGTCTTTTTTTTTGGCGTTTCCGTTCTTTTTTGTCCTTCTTCCGGTCAAACAGGCAATACTTCTGTTGCCATGATAACCCATAATGGACAAGGTTGTCAAGAATTTCTTGATAGGCATGCAGTTTCAGCAGATCATACGCCAGGATCAGCTGGGAAACCGTCATATTCAGCACGTTGTTGCAATACAGCATGGTTTCTCTGCTGTCCTCCTGCCAATTCCGGCGAAAGGGATTGAAATTGCCGTGCCGGATATCCTTTTCCAGGTCATCCGCGGCGTCCATGATATAAACCCAGCGCCCCAGATAATAGCCGAAGGATTCCAGCAGCCGCTGCTGATCCGGGTTTTCCCCTGCCAGTCGTCGGCACAAGCCGGCAAGAAGCCGGGCGGTAGGATCGGCCGCTTCGTCAACGCCGCTGTCGGCCCGTTCGACCTCCCACTGCCGCTGCATCATGGTGTTGACATCCTTGTCAAGCTCCGGATAAGCTCTGGCCGCTTTTTTGTAGCCGCGCTTCATCAGAACCCGCAGCAAGCCTGCTCCGATTTTTTTCAGAATGCCGGAATCCTCTATGGTATCCCGGAGCTTATAATAAGTCATAATCACGGACACTGCCCCTGCCAGGCGAAAGCTCTCCCCTTCGCAATCGGCAAAGAGGCATTTTTTTGCCGGATTCACCCGACACCTGCCCCGATAAACCGACGGACATTCCTGCCGGAGCCCTATTGACAGCATAGCCAGTACGGTACAGTCATAGCTGAGCGTCATACGTGCCGGCAGACCATAGTCTCTTCCCAGATGACGGCATAAGCCACAATACACGCTTTTATAGGATTCATATTCTCTGATTTTCAGTTCTTCCCGTTCGGGTCTGAGGTAGCCAAACACAGGAATGCTTCACCGTCCTTTCCTCCGGATGTCAGGAGAGCATTTTCCGAAGATACTGTCCCGTATAGGAAGCTTCATTGGCAGCAATTTCCTCCGGAGTTCCGGCGGCAATCACCGTTCCGCCGCCGTCACCGCCTTCCGGTCCCAGATCGATGATATAATCCGCCGTCTTGATCAGATCCAGATTATGCTCGATCACCACTACAGTATTGCCGTTGTCGGCAAATTTCTGGAGAACGTTAATCAGTCGGTGGACATCGGCAATATGCAGTCCAGTCGTAGGCTCGTCAAGAATATAGATGGTTCTGCCCGTAGAACGCCTTGCCAGCTCGGTGGCCAGCTTGATGCGCTGTGCTTCACCGCCGGAAAGGGTGGTAGAGGGCTGACCGATCTTGATATAGCCCAGACCCACATCATACAGGGTTTTCAGCTTATGATAAATCTTTGTATGGTTGGCAAAGAATTCACAGCCCTCTTCTACGGTCATTTCCAGAACGTCATAAATGGATTTTCCCCGGTATTTTACCTCCAGGGTTTCCCTGTTGTAACGTTTTCCGCAGCAAACATCGCAGGGCACATAAACATCCGGCAAAAAGTGCATTTCAATCCGGATGATTCCGTCTCCCTGACAGGCCTCGCAGCGTCCTCCCTTGACATTGAAGGAAAACCGTCCGGCCCCGAAGCCGTGGATCTTTGCCTCGTTAGTCTGGGCAAACAGCTCCCGGATATCCGTAAAGACCCCGGTATAAGTGGCAGGATTGGAACGAGGTGTCCTGCCGATGGGAGACTGATTGATATCAATCACCTTATCCAGATGCTCTGTCCCAGTAATCTCCCGGCACTCCACCGGCAGGGGTCTTGCGCCATTCAGATCGGAGGACAGCTTTTTATACAAAATCTCGTTAATCAGTGAGGATTTTCCCGAACCGGACACGCCCGTCACACAGACAAATTTTCCCAGAGGAATCTCCACATCAATATTTTTCAGATTATTCCGGCGGGCACCGTAAATTCCAAGGAATTTTCCGTTGCCTTCCCGGCGCTTTTCCGGAACGGGAATCGTCAGCTTCCGGCTGAGATACTGACCCGTCAGGGAACGGTCACAAGCCTTGATTGCCTCGATATCTCCCGCACAAACCAGTTCACCCCCATGGATGCCTGCACCGGGACCGATATCAATGATATGATCGGCCGCCTTCATGGTATCCTCATCATGCTCTACCACAATCACCGTGTTGCCCAGATCCCGAAGATTCTTGAGAGTGGCAATCAGCTTATCGTTATCCCGCTGATGCAGTCCGATGCTGGGTTCATCCAGAATATACAACACACCGGACAAAGCAGACCCGATCTGAGTGGCCAGACGGATCCGCTGGCTTTCACCCCCGGACAGGGTACCTGCCGAACGGGAAAGGGTCAGATAGGACAGACCCACACTGTTCAGAAAATTCAGGCGGCTGTCAATTTCCTTGATGATTGCCCCGGCGATCAGCTTTTCACGATCCGTCAGTCGGGATTCTCTGGAAAATGCCAGTGCCTTTTCTACGGACATATCGCAGTATTCGCTGATATTCAGCCCCCCCACTGTCACCGCCAGACTTTCGGGAGACAGGCGTCTGCCGTGACAGGCATCACAGGGAACGGCGGACATATAGCTTTCTATCTCCGCCTTGACCCAGGAGCTCTGGGTTTCCCGGAACCGGCGTTCCAGGTTATTGATAATGCCTTCAAATTCCGTCTGATAGGTACCGGAGCCGTACTCGCTGCGGCGATGAACGGTGATTTTTTCCCCTTTGGTACCGTAAAGCAAAATCTCCGCTGCCTCCTCCGGCAGATCCTTGAAGGGCGTATCCAGTGAAAAGTGATACTGCTCTGCCAGGGCTTCAAAATACATGGCGGCAATGGTACTTCCCTCCATCGCCCAGCCGCTTCCCTTGATGGCTCCCTGCCGAATGGATTTGGTGGCATCCGGAACGATCCTGTCTACATCAATCTGCATAAAGACCCCAAGACCGGTACACTTTTTGCAGGCACCATAGGGATTGTTGAAGGAAAACATTCTGGGGGTCAGCTCATCTATGCTGACGCCATGCTCCGGACAGGCATAGTTCTGGGAAAACAGAATATCCTCTCCGTCACTCACGGCGGCAATGACCAGCCCCCCCGCCAGTTTGGAAGCCGTTTCAATGGAATCCGCCAGGCGGGAACGGATATCCGGCCGGATCACTAGCCGGTCGACAATAATTTCGATATTATGCTTTTTATTCTTCTCCGGTTTGATGGTTTCGGAAAGGTCATAGATGATTCCGTCCACCCGCACCCGGACAAAGCCGCTTTTGGAGGCGGCTTCAAATTCCTTCTGATGCTCGCCCTTCTTGGATCGCACCACCGGTGCCAGAATCTGGATTTTGCTCCCCTCCGGCAGAGAAAGAATCCGATCCACAATCTGATCCACCGTCTGCTGACGGATCTCTCTGCCGCAGACCGGACAATGAGGAATTCCCACACGGGCATACATCAGACGCAGATAGTCATAGATTTCCGTCACGGTTCCCACAGTGGAGCGGGGATTCTTGGAGGTGGTTTTCTGGTCAATGGAAATAGCCGGAGACAGACCGTCAATGCTGTCCACATCCGGTTTATCCATTTGTCCCAGAAACATCCGGGCGTAGGACGACAGAGACTCCACATAGCGCCGCTGTCCCTCAGCATACAGGGTATCAAAGGCAAGGGAGGATTTGCCGGAGCCGGACAGTCCCGTCACAACCACCAGCTCGTCCCGGGGAATCTCGACATTGATGCTTTTCAGGTTATGCTCACGGGCTCCCCTGACGATTATTTTTTTGAAGGCCATGTTATCTCTCCCCCATGATTAAGTCGTGGAATCAGAATAAGGAGTGCGCGCAGGCACTCCTTATCCGTCAGCTTATTCTTACGTTTCATGATTATGATCCGTATCTGCTCCTTTGCCGGTCTCACCGTCATTGCCGGAGACGGCAGAATCCTCTTCATCCTCCACCGGAATCGGCTTGCCCTCCATGGCCAGTGCGAACTGTTCGCCGGACATTTTCTCATGCTCAAACAGATACTTGGCAACGGTATGCAGCTCGGCAAGATGCTCACGAAGAATCTTCTCGGTTTTCTGATAGCCGTCCATGATATATTCCTTGACCTCGGCATCAATCTTGGCGGCTGTTTCCTCAGAATAGGTCTTATTATGACCGAATTCCTTCCCCAGGAACACTTCCCCATCGGAGGAACCGTAGGTGATGGGTCCCAGCTTATCGCTCATACCGTATTTGGTAATCATCGAGAACACCAGATTGGTGGCTCTCTCGATATCGTTGGAAGCACCGGTAGAAATATCGTCCAGAATCACTGCCTCTGCCACACGGCCGCCCAGGAGCACCACAACTTCCTCCAGCATTTCCTTGCGGGAACGGTAGGATTTATCCTCAGAGGGCAGGGACATGGTAAAGCCGCCCGCCATTCCTCTGGGAATGATGGAAATCTGATGCACAGGATCCTGTGTCGTACAGTAATAGGTGGCCACCGCATGACCTGCCTCGTGATAGGCTGTCAGCTTCTTTTCCTTGTCGGACATCACTCTGGACTTTTTTTCGGTACCCACAACCACCTTGATGGTAGCTTCCTCAACCTCCTGCATGGTGATTGCCTTCTGATCCTTTCTGGCAGCCAGCAGAGCGGCTTCGTTCAGCAGGTTTTCCAGATCGGCTCCCGTAAAACCAGCCGTGGATTTTGCAATGGTTTTCAGCTCCACATCCGGTGCAAGAGGCTTACCCTTGGCGTGGACCTTGAGGATTTCCTCTCTGCCCTTGATATCCGGTCTGCCGACAATGACCTGACGGTCAAATCGTCCGGGACGCATCAGGGCGGGATCGAGAATGTCGGGACGGTTGGTGGCGGCAATCATGATAACGCCTTCATTGGCGCCGAAGCCGTCCATCTCAACCAGCAGCTGGTTAAGGGTCTGCTCTCTCTCATCATGGCCGCCGCCCAGTCCGGCGCCGCGCTGCCGTCCGACGGCATCAATTTCATCGATAAAGATAATACAGGGAGAATTTTTCTTGGCCTGCTCAAACAAATCTCTGACACGGGATGCACCCACGCCGACAAACATCTCTACGAAGTCGGAGCCGGAAATGGAGAAGAAGGGAACTCCCGCTTCCCCCGCAACAGCTCTGGCCAGCAGGGTTTTACCGGTTCCGGGAGGGCCAACCAGCAAAACGCCCTTGGGAATTCTGGCACCCAGCTCATTGTATTTCTTGGGATCCTTGAGGAATTCCACGATTTCCCGCAGCTCTTCCTTTTCTTCATCGGCACCTGCCACATCAGCAAAGGTGGTCTTGCGTTTTTCGTCTGTCATGTTCTTGATCTTGGCCTTGCCGAAGCCCATCTGCTTGCCGGCATCCCCCAGACCGCCGGACAGACGGCGCATAAAGAAGATCCATACCACAACCAGCAGAAGAATCAGGAACAGGTTCGGCAGCAGATTCATCCACCAGGAATTGTCGGTGGCGGGTTTATCGTTATATTTCAGATCTGCATGGCCGACAGTCCGCTCTGCGCTTTCTGCCGCAACCTGCTTTTCCGAAACGGTTGCCGCACTTCTGGCTGCCTGATAAGCGGCATCCTTTTCGCCGGCTTCCAGCGCCTTTTTTGTTGCATCGTCCCGTTTGGCCACAAGTGCCGTCAGATTCTCCCTGAACTGATTCTGGTATTCCTGATCATAGGCTTCGATATAGTCCTTCACTGAGTCGCGGAAGACTGTAATGCTTGCCACGGTAGTCTTGATTTCCTTTTTGCCCTTATATTCTTCCCTGAGCTTCAGATTCAGCTCACCGGAACCGAAATCCAGATCATACTCCGTAACCTGCTTGTCACGGAACAGGTGAACAATATCGGAGGTGGGATACTCTTCCTTGGGCTGCATCGCAAAAATCAGAGAAATCACGATAATCAGCACAATAGGAATGCCGAGATAAATGAGGAGATTGCGGATTGTTTTCTTGTTTTCCAAGTGATTGTCACTCCTTTAGTTGTTGGTGGATACGAAATCACGAATAAATCTCAGATTTCAGCACGCCCACATAGGGCAGGTTCCTGTAACGCTCATTATAGTCAAGACCGTAGCCCACAATAAAAAGATCCTCCACCACCTTGCCGGTATAGTCCGCATGGATGGGCATCTTTCTTCTGCTGGGCTTGTCAAACAGGGTACATACCTTCACGGAGGCCGCTCCCTTGCCGTCAAGGTATCCCTTGATATAGCTGAGAGTATTGCCGCTGTCCAGAATATCCTCTACCACCAGAACGTCTTTTCCGGCAATATTGCAGGTGACATCCTTAGTAATTCTGATAAAACCGGAAGAAACCGTGCCGCTGCCATAGCTGGAGGCGGCAATAAAATCAAGCTGGCAATCGTCAATCCTGATTTTTCTGAAAAGATCAGCCAAAAACATAATGCTTCCCTTTAGTATTCCCACAACGACCAGCTGTTTTCCCTGGTAGTCGGCATTTATCCTGTCGGCAATTTCCGAAACCGTTCTTTCGATCTCGGCTTCGTCCATCAGCTCTTCAAAAATATCCTTGTGCAGCATTTTTACCATCCTTTCATTTTCCGGATTCCGGTTCCCGTACAATCACAAGCACGGTTTTTGTCTGCTCCGTAACCATACAGTCACGGCTGGGTCCCACACCTTCCATCCATAGAATCTGGTGCCCCGATGCCAGCAGCACCACAGCATCCCGCTGTTCCCGGGGGATTTTCAACTCCATCATCAGTCTTCTGACCGGTTTGGTAACGTTTCTCCGGCAAAGGGTAAAGCAATCTCCCCCCTGACGGGTTCGAAAAACACTTGTCAATGGTATTGTATCATAATCCAGGGCATTTTGAAACAAAAATTTTTCCTTTTTTTGACGGTTGTTGAATTCTTCTATATTCACAAGGGAGAGTGAAAATTTTTTATCATGAATTTCCGCAGAATTCGGCGGATCTAAGGGACATCGCCCCGAAGAGAACGCTGCCTGCTTCCGGACAACACGGAAAATTCCCTGAGAAGACACGGCAAACAGCTCTCTGTCAATTTCCACTGCTCCCCCATTATACACAATTTTTTTCATAAGTTCAATATGTACGGCGGAGGGAATTCTTGCATATTCTTCGCACAGCATTCTGACAGCGCAGGAAAACACTGCCGGATGCCAGGTACGAAGCGCTTCCGTCCGGTATCCGCCCGGCACGGCTGCCTCTTCCAGCGCCCGCTTTGTATGAATCCGCAGAAAATTCCCGGCTTCCTGCAGGTGCCGGGAGCAGGCGCTGACCGCGGAAACCACCGCAGGATTGATTTCCCGCAGCACCGGCATCACCTGAAGTCGCACCCGGTTTCGGCTGAATTCCGTCATCAGGTTGCTCTCATCCGTGACGTATGCCAGATGAAACCGGCGGCAATAGTCCTCGATTTCCTCCCGCGTGGAGGTAATCAGAGGCCGTATAATGTTTCCCCTGACGGGAGGAATTCCGCACAGCCCGTACAGGCCGCTGCCTCTGGTCAGGTTCAGCAATACCGTCTCCGCCTGGTCGGAGGCCGTATGCGCGGTGGCAATCAAACTGTTAAGTTCTTCGGCTTTACGATTGAAAAAGTCATAGCGAACATCTCTTCCGCACTGTTCCAGACCGATTTTCCGGCGTTTTGCCTCGGCTCTGACATCCGTCCGGAAAACATACAGCGGAACGTCCAGGGATTCGCAGAAATTTCTTGTAAAGTTTTCATCCTTGTCGGCATTTTCTCCCCGGATTCCGTGATTGATATGGCAGGCATAGATCGTCAGGGACCATGTATCCCTGAGAGAACAGAGAAAATGAAGCAGGGCGCAGGAATCCGCTCCACCGGACAGTCCCACAAGCACCCTATCCCCCGGATGCAGCATATCATAGGTGCGGATGGCCTCCAATGCTTTATCGTTCATATTCCTGTACCTGTGAGGTGAAGCGCATGAATTCTCCCTGCCAGTGCAGGGGAACCGAACGGGTTTCACCGTGTCTGTTTTTGGCAATGATACACTCACCGCTGTTTTTGTCGGCATCCTCAGAGGCGCCGGCGGTATTGCTGTAGTAATCCTCACGATAAAGGAACAGCACGATATCCGCATCCTGCTCAATAGAACCGGAATCTCTTAGGTCGGAAAGCTGAGGCTTATGCTCCGCCCGCTGTTCACTGGCACGGGAGAGCTGCGACAGGGTAATCACCGGCACCATAAATTCCTTGGCAAGAATTTTTAAGTTTCTGGTAATCTCGGATATTTCCTGCACACGGTTATCAATTCTCCGGGAGGCGGACATCAGCTGAAGATAGTCAATAATCACCAGATCCACACCCTTGAGCCGTCTGAGCTTGGCTTTGATTTCCGGCACCGTGATACCGGGGGTATCATCCAGATAGATTTCGGATTTTCGCAATACATCTCCCGCTTCGATCAACCGAACCCATTCTTCATTGCTCAGCTTGCCTGTCCGCAGGGTGGTGCCGGAAATCAGGCCTTCCATGGACAGCAGACGGGAAGCAAGCTGCTCCTTGGTCATTTCCAGGGAGAAAAAAGCCACCTTGCGTTTACATTTCAATGCCACATGCTTGGCGATATTGAGAGCAAAGCTGGTTTTTCCCATACCGGGACGAGCCGCCAGCAAAATCAGGTCAGAGCGATTCAGGCCGGTAATGGTACTGTCCAGGGTTCCGATACCGGTGGGAATTCCCTTATACAGGTCACTCTGATCGGAATTCAGCAGATCCAGCCGATCAAAGGTTTCCAGAATAACATCCCCGATGCTTTCCAGTCCCTTGGTGCTTCTGTTGTCACGGATATCAAAAATCCGCTGCTCGGCAGAGTCAATCAGCTTGGAAACCTCATCCCCTGCCTGAGAAGCGTCCGTGATAATATCCCTGGAGGACTGAATCAGGCTTCTCAGCAGATATTTATCCCGCACAATGCCGGCATATTCCCGTACCCGTGAAATGGATGGAACCAGATTGGCCAGCTGCATCAGATAGGTTTTAGTTTCGGCCTCTGTAAAATCCCGCTTACTGCGGAGCTTGTTCAGAATGGTGACAAGATCTACCGGTGAGCTGAGGGTAAACAGTTCAATCATTACCTGATAGATTTCACGATGGGTTGAGAGGTGAAAGTATTCCTCCGACGGCAGGATTTCCATCACATCCGTCAGGCATTCCGAATCCAGCAGAATGGCGCCCAGAACAGACTGTTCCGCCTCAACACTGAAGGGAAGGTTCAGTCCGTCCGATGAGGAAGTTATTTCCTTTTCACTCATTGTGTCATCTCCTTTTCCAGTCATACTCTTGGTAGGGTGCTGCCTTAAGACAACACAAATAATTCGGAATTCCAGCGAACTCCGAATTATTCCGTTCTCGTTTTGGTTTTTCTGAAAGCGGTCGGGAAGGAGGCTTTCGCAGCCTTCCCTTTGTCAGTCGGTCAGAATCACTCCTGTTCCTTGACCATGACCTTGATATGGGCAGAGATGCCCGTATAGAGCTTTAATTCACACTGATAGGTGCCAAAGGCCTTGATGTCGCTTTCCAGCACAACCTTTCTTTTGTCAATGGAAAGATTGAATTTCTGCTTCAGCTCGTTGGCAATTTCCTTGCTGGTTACGGAGCCAAACAATCTGCCGCCCTGTCCTGCCTTGGCCGTCATTTCCAGCACCTTGCCTTCCAGACGCTCCGCGTCCGCCTTGGCCTGGGCCGTTTCCACGGCAATTTTATGCTGTCTGGACTGTTCTGCATTTTTCAGCTCGTTCAATGCCTGGGCGTCCGCTTCTCTTGCCAGCTTCCGGGGAAGAAGAAAGTTTCTGGCATAACCGTCAGAGACATTGGCCAGCTCTCCTTTTTTGCCGGTTCCTTTGACATCCTGTAATAAAATCACTTTCATGCTTTTTCCTCTTTTCTCGTATGATTATCAGTATGCAGCAGAAGCCTTCCAAAGGATAACGCCTCCGCTCTGTCGGAATCACTCCGGTTTATTTTTCTTCCTTATTGACATCCAGCTCGCTGATAATGGACACCAGCCGCTCTCTGGCTTCGGCAATGCCGGTGTTTTCCAGCTGACAAGCCGCCATGGTCTGGTGACCGCCGCCTCCCAGCTGTTCCATAATAAGCTGAACATTGAGATCTCCCAGGGAACGGGCAGAAATGTTGACCGTTTTACCTGTTTTGTACATCACAAAGGAAGCCTTGACATTTTCGATGCCCAGCAGCTCATCTGCCGCCTGTGCCGAAGCAATCCGGATATCCGGAATATCCTCTTCCGCACTGGCAATGGCACAATAGTTAAAGATCTCCGCTTCACTGACCAGCTTATACTTGACCTTATATGTATCAATGGAGTTGGAGAACAGTCGCTTGACCTCTACCGTATCGGCACCGTTGCTTCTGAGATAAGCCGCCGCCTCAAAGGTGCGCACACCTGTCCGGAGCACAAAGTTTTTGGTATCCAGCATAATGCCGGACAACAGGGCTTCGCTTTCCAGACGACTCAGAGAACCGTGTCCCAGATACTGAATCAGTTCAGCCGTCATTTCAGAGGCAGAGCTGGCGTAGGGTTCATGATAGAATACCAGCGCCTTGTCGATATGATTGACCATCATCCGGTGATGATCGATGACAACCACCCGGTTGCAGCGCTCATAAATGGTCTTGGACTCCAGGAAATTCGGATTATGGGTATCCACAATGATCAGCAGGGAATGCTCATCCAGCAAATCCAGTGCCTCATCCTCCGAGCGGAAAATACTGTCAAAGCCAGCCTTTTCAAAGCTGGCGACCAGGGACTTTGCCAGGGTCTGCTGTCGGTTGAGAAGGATATAGGCATTCTTCTGCAGTCCCTTGACCACGGCACTCCACATTCCGATACAGGAACCGACAGAATCCAGATCCGAAAAACGGTGTCCCATAATAATGACGTTGCTGCTGTTGTTGATGTGCTGGGTCAGTGTGGCAGCGATGACACGGGTACGAACCTTATCCCGCTTTTCCACGCCCTTGGACACACCGCCGAAGAATTTGTAGGAATCTCCCTTTTTGATGGCGACCTGATCGCCGCCTCTTCCCAAGGCCATATCCAACGCCTGTCTTGCCCACTGTTCGTTTTCCTTGAAGCTTTTTCCGCCGCGCCCGATACCGATGGAAACCGTTGCACTCATACGATCGTTGATCCTGATGCAGCGGATATCGTCCAGAATACGGAATTTTTCGTCCATGAAGCGGGTCATATCCCGCTCCTCCATAACTACGACAAACCGGGCGCCGCTGATTTTTTTGTAGAAGCCGTTGGTGGACGAAATCCATTTCACAATTTCCTGCTCCACTGCCACGGTTACCTGAATTGCTTCACTGTTGTCCGCTTCCCGCTCCAGCTCGTCCTTATTATCAAAAGCAACAATGCCGACGACGGGACGTGTCTCGATATATTCATCCGAATTGATCTTGTATTGGTTATCATCAATGAAGTACACAATGGCACCATATTCATGGCGAACGCCAAAGACAATATACCAATTATCCTGATAGCGTGTATCTGCCCCATTGCCTTCAAAGATAGATTCCACATTTTCTGTCATCAGATATTTGCTGATATTGTCTCCCAGAGGATCCTCATCCTTGCACACCTCATCGGTAAACATTTTGTTGGCAGCAAGAATTTCATGATAGGGGCCGAGAATCACGGCGGGAACACAGATATCTTCTATGGTATGGGCTTCATCCTTGAAAATCCGCCGCAGGGAGCTGGTCAGCACCTTGGAAATATAATCCTTGAGGTGCTTGATACTCAGAATAACGATCACCAGAGCCGTAATCGCCAGCACCAGTTCACTAAGGAAGACAATTATACTGTAGCGCACGGAAATAATGGCCATCGCAAACATCACAACGGCAAACACCAGAAAAATCGGTGTCACAAAATTTCCATGTTCTTTTTTTCTCACGCCGTATCACCACCCTCCAAATAATAAGCCTGCACCATCGCCGAATCACACCTCCATGATGATAGGAAGGATCATCGGGCTTCTTCGTGTTTTATCATACAGGAGCTTGGACAGCTCATCCTTGATGGTATTCTTGATAACTCCCCATTCATGCAGTCCCTGAACAGCACAGTCCTCCAAGGTTTCCATAACGACCCGCCGGGCACCCTCCATCAGGGGTTCACTTTCACGCACATACACAAAGCCTCTGGAAACGATATCAGGACCTGCCACCACATGGCCGTCCTCACTGTCGAGGGTGACTACCACAACGATAAGACCATCCTCGCCGAGATGCTTCCGGTCACGCAGCACTATGCTTCCCACATCGCCAACTCCCAGACCGTCCACCAGCACCTTACCGGCGGGAATACTGGGAAGCTGTTTCATAAAGGTTTTATTGATTTCCACCACGTTACCGATATCTCCGATAAAGATATTGGAGCGGTTCATTCCCATTTCCATTGCCAGCTGACCATGCTTGATCAGGTGCTTCTGCTCACCGTGAACAGGAATAAAATACTTCGGCTTGGTCAGGCCATGAATAATCTTCAGTTCCTCCTGACAGGCATGCCCGGAAACGTGTACTTCATACATGGATTCATACACAACCTTGCAGCCGTGCTTCATCAGCTCGTTGACCACGGCGCTGACAGCCTTTTCATTGCCGGGAATCGGGTTGGCGGAAATGATGATATAGTCCTCCGGGCCAACCTCCACCTTCCTGTGATCAGAATAAGCCATTCTGGAAAGTGCCGACATAGTCTCGCCCTGGCTGCCGGTGGTAATCAGAACGATTTCTTCCTTGGAATACCGTCCCAGCAGGTCAATATCGATAATCAGTCCATCAGGAACATTAATATAGCCCAGCTCGGAAGCAATGGTCATATTATTGATCATGCTTCTGCCGGAAAATGCCACCTTGCGACCATATTTCTGGGCACAGTCCAGAATCTGCTGGATTCTGCCCAGGTTGGAGGCGAAGGTTGCAATGATAATACGGCTTTTTTCCGCTTCTTTAAAGAGAAGATCAAAGGTATGCGCTACCTTCTGCTCTGTCATGGTATAGCCGGGACGCTCTACATTGGTAGATTCAGCCATCAATGCCAGGACTCCGCTTTTTCCCAGCTCAGCAAAGCGAGCCAGGTCGATCATTCCTCCGGTAGTAGGGGTACAATCGATTTTGAAGTCACCCGTATGCACAATGGTACCGGCAGGAGAATGAATGGCGATGGCCACGGAATCCGGAATGGAATGGTTGACATGAATAAACTCAATTGACATACAGCCCAGCTTGATACGCTGTCCCGGCTTCACTACATTGAGCTTTGCTTTTCCCAGGAGATTATGCTCTTTGAGCTTGCTTTCCACCAGACCAAGTGTCAGCGGAGTACCGAATACCGGCAGATTCACCCGCCGCAGCAGATACGGCAAAGAGCCTATATGGTCCTCATGACCATGTGTCAGCACAATACCCTTGATTTTGTCCTTATTGCGTTCCACATAGGTAAAATCAGGGATCACCAGGTCTACGCCCAGCATATCCCCATCCGGAAATGCCATACCGCAGTCCAGCAGGAACATATCGTTATCACACTCAAACAGCGTAATATTCTTGCCGATCTCATTCAGTCCGCCCAAAAAAGTCACCTTGACGGAATGATCCGCCGCATTGGTATAATGCCGTTTGGACTGAAAATCATTCTGACGGGGAAAGTCCCGTCTTCCCTTTTCGGCAGCACTGCCGGTTCCCGTTTTCTTTTCATACAAAGGTGCCTTTGCTGCAAAATCCTCCGCATGACCGATAAACTGATCCGACAGCTTCATCGGTGCCGTGGCAGCCAGGCGCTTTCCGGCCGTTCTCCCGGAAACCACTTTTTTGCGGGGCGTCTTCGCATTTCCCGAAAGCTTTGAGCCTGCATCACCCTTGCTTCCGTTATTTTTCGGCGCACCCTTTCTGTTAAATTCTGATAGCACTATCAATTACCCTCCATTTTTCAAATTTGAGATCCTTCTGAAACACCCATCAGCCGGAACGGCATCCCCCGTCGAAGCGTCCCTTCCGGACGCGGAATTACCACAGCATCAGGCCATGAACAGAATCAGACTTCTCCATAGAATTGTTTTCTTAATATGAGAATACATCATCTCATCGTTTTGAACTATGCAAAACATTATTCCGAACACAACTATACATTCTATTTTACTCTTACCGCGTGATTCTGTCAATAGCAGAATTTCCATACGGGCGGAGTGCGCCGTATGTGTCTTGGGGCTTTGCCCCAAACCCCACCAAGGGACTTCTCGTCCCTTGGAACCCTCGGCAGGGACGCAGTCCCTGCACCCGATGTCTGAATGATGGTGAAATAACTGGAAGAACGCTTTTTAAGCCTCTCCTGATAAAGGGAGGCGGCACGAAGTGCCGGAGGGGTTCATAAGGCAATGTGCTTCATTAAACGACAAAACGGGATATAAAACGAATTTATCAAGTCATCCCGTGCGGCGCACTCCGCAGGTGTACCGGAGAGACAAAAAACACCTCTGACACAGGATACTATGCAATGACAAAAGAGAAGAATAGATATTGCATCCGTGAAAAAATGATGTATAATAATGGATAGTAAAAAAGAAAGGATGAATGGCCATGTTCCGCAGTCTGGTCCGAAAAAAGCAGCAGCTGACCGAGGAGGAATGTCTACGGCTGCTGCAGGAGGAAAAACGCGGCGTGTTGTCTGTCATCGGAGATGACGATTATCCCTATGGGATGCCCCTCAATCATTATTATGATCCCGCTGACGGAAAAATCTATTTTCACAGCGGAAAAGCAGGTCATAAAATCGATGCCCTGCAGCGCTGCAGCAAAGCATCCTACTGCATCTATGACAGCGGCTTCCGGAAGGACGGCGAGTGGGCTTTGAATATCCGGAGTGTCATTGTTTTCGGCCGGGTGCAAACGGTCACTGATCACCAGAAGGCGCTGGAAATCTGCCGCGCACTGAGCTATCGGTTCACACAGGATGATGCCTATATCCAAAAAGAAATCGAGCATTTCGGCGCGGGCGTGTTGGTACTTGCCCTGACGCCGGAACAGATCACCGGCAAGCTGGTCAATGAAGCCTGAAAAACCGCTTGCGTTTTGTGACCGTGCCTTCATACAATTCTGACCCTATTGTTTGAAGCAGGAACCATTTTAATACGGAAAGCCTGTTGTTTTCTTGGCAGCACTGCATCTGATGGACTTTTCTCAGACAGGCTCTCCGCAGCATCCGTTCTATATTCTCTAAACACAGGAGGTTTCTATGAAAAAGATCGAATTATTTACGGACGGTGCCTGCAGCGGCAATCCCGGTCCAGGCGGATGGGGAACCATCCTGCGTTATCAAGGGCACGAAAAAGAGCTGTCCGGCGGTGAAGCCCGCACCACCAATAACCGGATGGAGCTGATTGCCGTGATTGAGGGACTGAAAGCCCTGAAAGAGCCCTGTGAGGTGCATCTGACCAGTGATTCCCAATATGTCTGCAATGCCATTCAGAAGGGCTGGGCAATAAAATGGAAGCAAAACAACTGGATCAAAAGCGATAAGACTCAGGCAAAAAATCCTGAGCTTTGGGAAGAACTGCTCTCCCTGCTGGAGGTACATCATCTGACCGTCACCTGGGTGAGAGGACATAACGGTCATCCGGAAAACGAACGCTGTGACGCGCTTGCCGTCATGCAGGCACGGAAATTTTTGGGATGACAAAGAACGAAGTGTAATACTATTATTCAACAAATTGTAATCATTTTGAGAGCCTGTCCTTTATCAAGGACAGGCAAAACGCCTGAGAAGTCGGAGGGCGCTGCCCTCCTAACCTCCCGCAAGGGGCACCGCCCCTTGACCCTGCAAGCCTTTGAAAAGGCTTGAGCGAAACTTTTTTTAAATCGTTTAATTGAATATATAGTATGAAAAGGCTGGCAAAACTTTATTTTATCGTTTAATTGAATATTGGTATTATTGAATACAATCTGACAGCCCAAAAATGCCGGAAGGCGATGCCAACCAACTGCCATCGCTTTCCGGCATTTCCTTTGTTTTAAGGAAGCGCTGATTAAGTCCAGTGCCTGTATTGCACTGTCAGATTTTTCGTCAGATTGTATCAAAATTCCGCAGGAATACTGACGTATTTCAAGGGATTTTGGTGCAAGATGACGGAAAAGATGCAAGCAAGACAGGTGCTGAGCCGAAAGGCGTGATTGATTCAGCGGTTCCTTAAAATATTGGTCTTCTGTTTCCGATGACGGAAGGGACCCTTGTGATTGTTAAGGAGCTAAGCTCCAACAAGCTCGCTTGATTGGAGAGAGCGACGCAGTCAACAGACGTCGGGGAGCATTAGCTCCTGCGTTTGTTATACAGGAACATCAGCACTGCCATGGCGCTGATAATCACATACCCTGCCACACTGTACAGATCGGGCATTTCCTGGAGAAAAACCAGTCCCAGAAGGGTGGCGAAGATAATCTGAGAATAGTCATAGACCGAGATTTCTCTGGCCGGTGCATGACAATAGGCAGCGGTAATGCTGAATTGCCCTCCGGTAGCAGCCAGACCCGCTCCCAGCAGGATCAGAAGCTGCCGGACGCTCATAGGATGAAAATCGAACAGCAAAAAAGGCAGCATGGACAAGCAGGAGAAAGCGGAAAAGAAAAAGACAATCAGGGAACCGTTTTCCTTGCGGTTGCCCAGGATCCGTACCATGGTATAAGCAAAGCCGGCACACATCCCGCCCGCCAGACCAACGACGGAGGGAAACAGGTCAATATTCTGAAAGGACGGTTTGATAATCAACAGTGTGCCTAAAAAAGCCACTACTACCGCTGCACCCTGAAAAAAGGTGAGGGTTTCCTTCAGAAGAATCAGGGAAAACAGAATGACAAAAAAGGGGGACATTTTATTCAGCATGGAAGCATCCGACAAGGGAATGTGTCCCAAAGCATAAAAATTGCACACAATTCCCACCGTGCCCACTGCCGAACGCAGCAGCAGATAACGGAAATTGCCCTTTTTCCAGCGGAAGCTGTTTTTTTTCCGGAGCAGCACTGCCAGGGCAAAGAACACCGCTACCAGATTACGGAAAAAACTTTTCTGGAAGGCAGGAAGATTGCCGGACATCCTCACACACAGATTCATTACGGCAAAGCAGAAGGCCGAAAGGATAATATAAATTATTGCCATATATTTCTGAGACAGCTTTGCCAATGCGACTCCCCCCTTATTCCAGATAGCTTCCGATTTCATTTCCCTCCGACAGGTTTGTCAGAGAATACAGGATCATGACCGCATCGGCATGCTCCTTTTCTGCCATGGCAGAAACACTTCCATGATAATAGCGAAGATCAATCATGACAACCTCATGGAAATTCTGTGACAAAAAAGGTGCAATGGTATGACTGTAGGAATCCTTTACCAGAAACAGCTTGCCGCCGGTCACATTGTCATTGACAATACGGGTAATGGGATGATTGCCGTCCAGATAGACCTCATACTTATCATCCTTGTTCAGCTTGTCCCGGAAGAAATAGCCCTGCTCCGTGCGGTCCATCTCAGGACCGTCATGAAGGGTAACCGTAACGGTATTCTCTTTCTGATCCTTCCGGTGCCATAATTCCAGAGTATCCGGCGGAACAAACCACATAGCAGCTCTGGCATAAGAGGTACCATAGAAGCCGTCAATAACTTCCTTTTCAAAGCTGTCTTCACTCACCGGAGAATAATTCAGGTACTGTCCGAACAGGGAATAGCATTCATACGCTCCTGCAGCGGTCCAGTGATGGTCTGTACGGTAATAAAGCTGTTTGTCGGAGGCCTTGCTTTTCAGCAGCGACCTCACATCTATAAAGGTCAGACTGTCGCCCACCATATTTTTGACCATATCAATTTTATCATTATCCTGATAATCCGGGTGATTCAGGGGCAGCTTATCGCTGTTAATACAGCCGGAGGACGGAATCACACTCATAAAGACCGGAATATCCGTATCCTCGGCAAATTCCTTGATATATTCCGCATTCTTTTCCAGAAATTCCCCTCCTGCAGGCTTCGGAAACAGATAATTGTCCTTTCCCAGGGCAATACAATCACTGTCTGAATAATGCCCCTTCTTGTCATTTTCGTTGTCATAGTGCAGAGAAATGCCATTATAGCCGTTTCTGCCGGACAAAAGGGCAAAATCCGCATTCAGACCAACAAAAAAGGATCTGGCAGGCGTGTGATCTGATAGATAGGTATCCAGATTTTTCTGAAAGCTGCCATTCGTCAGGGTTTCTGCATTCAGCTCGGGAAATTTTGCCAGTTCTCTTTTTTCCTGCTGGGAAACACTTTCCTTGGGCAGGACAATCCAAAGAATCATGAAGGTAAAAATAAATCCACAGAACACAAAGGTCGGCAGAGCTTTCAGGATATTCTTTCGCATTTTCTTCCCTCCCATCAGAATTTAAAGTACAGGAACGGATTATAGGCACTGCTGGCCAGAGAAGCGGTACACAGCAGCAGCGCCAGAACACATCCCGCATTATCAAGGATATACTGAACCGGCTTCACCTTGATCTTGTGATAGAGAACCTTGAACAGCGGTGTGGAAATCACTGCCGCCGCTGCCAGAAGCGGGAGGTAGGCGATCACAACGTGTACAATATCGCCGCTCATCATGAAACCTTCGGAACCGAACAGCTTGGCAAAGAAAGCTCCCATCTTCCCCATATCCTCAAAATAGAACAACACCCATCCCAGGACAATCAGAATCAGCGAATAAAGATGTCCCACAAAGGCTGGCAGCTTTTTGAGAAGCTTGAGCAGGAACATTTTTTCCATCACCAGGATTACACCGAAATAAACGCCCCATAGGATGAAGTTCCAGCTGGCACCGTGCCACAGACCGGTAAGGAACCAGACCACCGCCAGATTGATAATCTGGCGGCCAAGCCCCTTCCGGTTGCCGCCCAGAGGAATATAGACATATTCCCGGAACCATGTACCGAGGGAAATATGCCATCTTCGCCAGAATTCCGTGATACTCTTGGAAATATAGGGATAGTCGAAGTTTTTCATAAATTCAAAGCCGAACATCTTGCCCAGACCAATGGCCATATCCGAATAGCCGCTGAAGTCAAAATAGATCTGGAAGGTATAGGCAAGGATACCCACCCAGGCACCTAACGCACCAGCGGAAGGACTTTGCTGAATCATTCCCCAAAGAATATCCATCTGGTTGGCCAGCAGCACCTTTTTGGAAAGACCCACCAGAAAAATTTTCACACCGTCTGTAAACTGCTCCAACGTCTCCCGGCGGTGAATCAGCTGCTCCGCTACATCCGAATAGCGCACAATCGGACCGGCAATCAATTGGGGAAACAGCGACACATAGGTGCCAAAGGAAATGAAATTCTTCTGCATCTTCACGGTATTCCGGTACACATCGATGGTATAGGACATTGTCTGGAAGGTGTAGAAGGAAATGCCGATGGGCAGCGATACCTGCAGCACGGGGATATTCAGGAAGGGCAGGACAAAATTCAGCGTTTCGCCGATAAAGCCTACATATTTGAAGAAGCCCAGCAGACCAAGATTCAGGATGATAGCCAGCACAAAAATCAGCTTCCGCTGACCCTTCTTTTGTCGTTTGGCTCCCAGCAGAATACCGGCCACATAGTTGATCAGTACCGACACCATCATCAGTACCACCAGCATCGGCTCTCCCCAGGAATAAAAAACGAGATCAACGACGAATAACGTCAGATTTCTGAAACGTCTCGGCGTAATATAATAAAGGAATAAGACAACGGGAAGGAACATGAACAAAAAGATAAAACTCGAAAAAACCAAGCAGATTCACCACCGAATTCAGTTGTTGATTAACCGGAAAACAGGTTTCCTGCCGTTGTTCCAGAAGCGGCAGGAAATAACAGCATATCGGAAGCCGTAATCCATGTCAGACGCATCAAACCCATCAAAGGAAAAGCTGACATTCCGGATTCATTTCAGGCATGGATTCAGAGTGCCTGATTGAAGATGCTCTTGATCTGATCGGCATTGGGAGAAATAACCAGGGAAACCACCCTGCCGTTGACATCCACCGTAGCTTTTTCGATCATGGCAGCCTGGTCGGGGGTATAGTTTTTGATGACATTGTAAACGGCCTGCCAGTTTGCCTGGAGCTTCTGACGAATATCCTCTACATCGTCATCGGACTTGGCGCGGATATAGATCACCTGCTCCTGATCCACACCGTCAACGCAGTAATAACCGGCAAACTCTTCCATCTGAGCCTCTTCGATGCCGAAGGAACGCTTGATTCTCTTGACACTGTAGTCATTGGTTTCGGCAGGCATCTGGACTTCTGCCTTGACCTTTTCCAGCGCCTGCTGCAGAGACCCTGCCGCTGCCGGTGTTTCCTCAGAAGCTGTGGATACCGTTTCCTCAGAGGCCGCTGATACAGCTTCCTGAGAAGCGGCAGAAACGATTGCCGCCTTGGAAACCGTCTCAGAAGAATTCTGGTTTTTGTTTTCAGATTCACCGCAGCCACAGAGAGACAGTGTCAGAACGGCAGCTGCCAGAGCAATAAAGTTTTTTTTCATCATTGACCATCCTTTCAGCGGACTCAGCCGCATGATTTTTCTCTATCAAATACCCTTTGGACACGGAAATCAACTTTCTTCTCCGGAATATCGGGACTCTGGCCCAAGCCCTGCAGGGGAAACCCTTTTTTGAAAAAAGGGTTATTCGCCGGACCCCTTTCCAAAAAAACTTGTGTTTTTTTCTTCAAAGAACAACAAGAAAAGGGGTTTATTTTAAAAATTGATTTTCCTGCCCTTTGGGTGCTTTGATGTCAGTTGTATCATCCTACACTTCTTCGGAGATAATCACACCAAACCCGGCAGCCTTCATCGGAGAAGTGCAGCCCCATGGCAGTAGGATCACCGCAGTATTCATAGATCAGATTGCCGTAGCCGTCATCCATGGCAGAAGCAACATCCAGATAGACATAGCCCCGCTCGGCACAGATCGGCTGAATTTTTGCATTAAAGGCAGCAATGGTAGTATTATTCAGGTCCGTCATCTGCATATTCTGCAGCATAGGTGTTACAGACTGCACATAAATCTGTGCTCCCGGACATCGGGAAGCAATCCGATCGGTAATGACCTTCATCCCCTCCACGGCTCCGTCCACCCCGTAAAGACCGATATCATTCATGCCCAGCATAATAAAGATTTTTTGGGCACCGCTCATAGCTGCACCATCATCTACCAGCACCTGGGCACCTTGATAATATGGATGCACGTTGCCCTCCCGGTAGAGGTCCCATTGGGCATTATTGTAGCCAAGACTGCCGGCGCACAAAAAGTCCGCATTTCCCAGATCATCATGATTTTCACAATAATAGGACAGCTTCAGAGTGACACTGTCACCAATAAACAGAGCATCATCAAACCAGGAGGCATCTACCGGATTACCCGTAAGCTGCGGTTTCGGCTTCGGTGCAGGCACAGGTTCGCTGCTTTCCTCCGGACTTTCTTCACGACTTTCCTGAGATTCCGTACGGAAAGATGTTTCCTCCATCGCGGAAGCATCGCTCTCCTCAGCAGACGGCTCCGGACTTTCCTCTTCGCTTTCCTGAGAGGATTCTTGGGACGGCTCTTCGGAAGGCTGGGATACTTCTGACGATGCTTCTTGGGAAGTCTCTTCAGAGGTTTCTTTAGAAGTCTCCTTGGAAGTTTCTTTTGAAGTTTCTTTTGAAGTTTCTTTGGATATTTCCCTGGATACTTCTTTGGTAATCGTTTCCGAAGGATCGGCCGAAGGGATTTCCTTCGCTGTACTGACCGCAGGGGATGCGGCAGAGGCATCAACGGCTTTTTCCTGAGATGGCTCACCGCAAGCACACAGTGACAGCAAAAGCGAAGCCGTCAAAGCTGACAGAATCATCATTTTTTTCATAATCGATTCCTCCGTAAGGTCAGAAAAGGGTTACGCTCCCACATGGGTTTTCAGGTATTCAATCCAGATCTCACAGCCCAGGTCGGAAAAATGCAGACCCATCGCATCCGGATCACCGCAGTATTCATAAACAAGATTGCCATTGCCGTCTCCCATCGCAGAAGCAACATCCAGATAATGATAGCCCTTTTCGGCACAGATCGGCTGTATTTTTTCGTTAAACTCAGCAATGGTGGTATTGTTCAGATCGGTCAGCTGCATATTTTCCAGCATGGGAGTCACCGACTCCACATAGATTTCCGCGCCCGGACATTTTGCTGCAATTCTGTCCGTAATGACCTTCATGCCCTCCACGGCACCGTCCACACCATAGAGCCCGATATCATTCATGCCCAGCATAATAAAGATTTTTTTGGCACCCGTCGCCGCAGCACCGTCATCCACCAGAATTTTTTCACCGTTATAGACCGGATGCACGTTGTCTTCATCATACAGACCCATCTGAGCATTATTATAGCCCAGGCTGCCGGCACAAAGGAATTCTGCTTCTCCCAGATCATCATGGTTCTCACAGTAAAAGGACAGCTTCAGGGTAACACTGTCACCGATAAATACCGCGTCGTCAAACCAGCCGGCATCTACGGGAGTTCCTGCAGGGACGGAGCTTTCCGTTTTACTTTCCTGAGCGCTTTCCTGAGCGCTTTCCTGGGTGCTTTCCTCTGACGCAGAACCGCTTTCCTGAACGGCAGAGGTTTCCTTTATCTGAACGCTGCTGGCTGTCCCGGACTTAGTGTCTTCCTTCTTGGAAGCCTCCTTCAAATCACAGCCGGTTGTCATGGATGCCGCCACCAGCACCACTGTCAGCAAAAGGCCAATTTTTTTCATTGCTATCCTCTCCTTTATTTCTGAATCATCATTCCTAAGGCTTTTTCCCTTCCCCTCGGGAAGAAACACCGGTCATGTACCGGACGCCTGTATTCTTCGGGTAATACTCATTCTGACATACCCTATTATTTTACCCCTTTTGGACCGGAATTGTCAATAAAACTGTCTCTACGATTCTTTCAAAGAATCAGCATTTTTTTCATTTTTTTTGTATAATCAAACCGCATAGTTCATTCACAAAGCAAATTGCCGCCCCTGAGCTCCTGTCATGAAGCAAGGGACGGCGTTAATATAATTGGTATGCTTTTGTGATATTCATCAAAACAAATCACTGTATGAACCGGTATGAATGAATTCCAGGTTCAATTCCACGGCGTTTCTCCGGAATCATATCAGTTATACTCTTTGCGCAATCTCTTTCGTACATTTTCACCACGCGATTATTTTATCAGATGATCAAATTGCAATCGCCAAAGCTAAAAAAACGATATTTTTCCTGAACGGCCACTTCATAAGCGTGCCTAACCTTCTCGGAATCCGAAAAAGCCGAAACCAACATGATCAAGGTGCTTTCTGGCAGATGAAAATTGGTAATCAATCCATCCAGAACCTCAAACTGAAAGCCGGGATAGATAAAAATATCCGTCCAGCCCTCACTTTTACAGATACAGCCTTCTTTTTTGGCAACTGTTTCCAGGGTACGGCAGCTGGTGGTGCCTACAGAAATTACCCGTCCGCCGTTTTTCTTGGTTTCGTTGATCAGAGCGGCGGTTTCCTCCGGCAACACATAATGTTCAGAGTGCATTTTATGGTTGGTGACGTCATCGACTTTCACCGGGCGAAAGGTGCCAAGACCCACATGAAGGGTCACAAAACCGATCCTGACACCCTTTTGTCTGACCTTTTCCAGCAATTCCTTAGTAAAGTGCAGTCCGGCCGTAGGGGCCGCAGCAGAGCCAAGCTCACGGCTGTAGACCGTCTGATAACGTTCTTTGTCCTTCAGTTTTTCATGAATATAGGGAGGCAGAGGCATTTGCCCCAGCTGATCCAGCTTTTCGTAGAAGCTGCCCTCACATTCAAAATCCACAATACGGTTACCGTCCTCGGTCACATCCCGGACAATGGCTCGCATCAATCCGTCTCCAAAGGTAAAAGAAGTTCCGGGCTTTGCCTTTCTGCCGGGACGGGTCAGGGTTTCCCAGCGTTTTTCTGCGAGATTTTTCAGCAGAAGAAATTCCACATTGGCACCGGTTCCTTCCTTTACTCCGAAGAATCTGGCAGGAAGCACCCGGGAATCGTTGAGAATCAGGCAGTCTCCTTCTCTGAGATAATCCAGAATATCATAGAAATGTCTGTGTGTCAGTTCTCCTGTTTTTCTGTCCATAACCAGCAGCCGGGAATGATCTCTCGGTTCTATAGGCGTCTGGGCAATCAGCTCTTCCGGCAGATCATAATAAAAATCGCTTGTTTTCATCTGCTCATTCCTCTTTCCTTCTTCTTTTATCCTACAACTCTCTATCATACACAAGTTCCCTTAAAAATGCAAGCAGTACTTACTCGCCGACACGGAAATCAACTTTCTTCTCCGGAATATTGGGACTCTGTCCCAAACCCTGCCGGGGGAAACCCTTTTTTGAAAAAAAGGGTTAT
>CACYCV010000190.1 GCA_902772955.1 uncultured Ruminococcus sp. | reverse complement strand
CGATGAATATGACGGCCGGATTCCACGTCCCGGTATTCTATTACCATACTGAGGGTATCCAGCATATCATTATTGATGGTATTGATCTTTTTCTGCTGCTCCTTCAACTCCCGGTTCTGCTCCAGAATCTTTTTATTCTGGTCATTCACCAGCTGCTCCAGTGTTATCTTGCTGCGAAAAAACTCCGTCAGATTATTCAGCCGCCGTTTAGCCACATACGGATTGACCGGTGAATCAAGCACGTCACTGAAGGGCAGATGGGATTTTTGCTGACGGATACCGGCAGCGGTTTCTTTAAGCACAATCACCACAGGAATCACCTCAAACAGCTTGAGTGCTGCCAGGGTCTGTACCGACTCCTTCGGTATTCTGTCAGCAATATCCTCGCTGATCAGCAATGCTGCAATCTCCTCTTTAAATTGTACCATCAGCCGAAAAACCTCTTCGCTGCTCTGTGTGCGAAGAATCTCGTACCGGGAAGCAAAAATTTCATATAGAATGGACTGATTCATTTCGGAAGAATCCGCTATCAGTAATTTTTGCATTTTTCAACACCTCTGCTCTGTTTCTGAAGCATCTCTGAATGGTTGACAAAGGGAAACAGCCCCCGTCTGGCAACCAGCCTCACCCTGACGGCACAGAAATCAACTTTCTTCTCCGGAATATTGGGACTCTGTCCCAAACCCTGCCGGGGGAAACCCCTTCCAAAAAAACTTGTGTTTTTTCCATAAAGTAATGACAGAAAAAGGGTCTATTTTAAAAATTGATTTTCCTGCCCTGACGGAAATCAACCGGCACGATCAGAGAATCTGACAATCTGAAGATATCTGCCGGACTCCTTTCGGCACAAAGGCAGATATTCTCTCATATATTATACACAATTCTTTTTGATTTGTACAGGTTTTTTTATAATTGTTTTCGTTAGATTGAAAAAAAGGGCCGACAAAATCAACAATCTCATCGGCTCCCACTTCCGGACAGACGCGCAGACGACATACAGACTCTCTGTTTTCAGAAAGGCGGTTACCCCCTGAGGCATTCTTTGCTGTCAACCTTTCCAAAGCGGCAACAACAGCCGTTTTATGTTCTGGAAAAGGAACGTCCTGTTTCAGCCTCTACCAGCTGATCATTTCGCAGAATAAATACCGACTCACCGTCGTCAATCATCAGCTTGACACGATTTCCGTCAAGCACCCAGCTTCCCATCAGAAAGCCTTCAAATTCACTGGCCTCTATCCGTGCGGTACCGTCCTCCAGCATGTTGACACCCATATAGATATCTCCCTCCTGAAACTGCCACCTTCCCTGAACATCCGCCGGAGTCAGTAACGGCGTTTGTTCCTCATCGGTTGCGCTTTTGCGTGTAAACGCCAATGAAGAATCCTCCGCATCTACCAGACGGCCGTCCTCCGGGTTTAGGACCGTCACTTCCCCAGAAACGGTCAGTTTTACCTGTCCGTCCGCAATCTCCCAGGTTCCGCTGACAGAACCGGTAATTTCATCCCCCTGAATTTCCGCTTCGCCGTTTTCCAGCAGTGTAAAGCCCATGGATGCCGTTTCGGACTGGGATTCCCACTGGCCGATAACATCTGCAGAGGTCAGCGTCGGCAGCATTTCGGACGGTTCTTCTGCAGAATCCTCCTCAGAAGGCTCCTCCGCTGATGCTTCGACAGATTCTTCAGCAGATTCCTCGGTGGAAGAATCGGCTTCCTCAAGGCTTGTCTGCAAAGACACTTCAGTACTATCCACAGAAGAAGCAGAAGAAACGGCTGTACTTGCTTCCTCAGAGACAGCGGAGCTCTTTTCCTCGGAAGAGACTGTACTGATCGTCTCAGAAGACTGTGTTGTATTGGAATCCTGTTGATTCTCTCCCTTTTTTCCGCAGCCTGTACCTGCACAAACGATTACGGCAGACGCCATAGTGACAGCGATAATTCTCCAGAGCTTTGAACTCATTGATCCTACATCCTTTCAAAATGTTATTTTTTGTCAATTTCATTTCCGGAATCATCCGGACCATACAGTATTATTGGATTGACGAATCTGATCTACAACTTCTGTAGGTATGAATTTTTAAAAAAATCAAAACCGTTCAAGGGGTAAGTGCACCCTTTTGACGGATTTTTCCTTTTTATAGCGGGTTTTTAGAGGTTCCCTTATATCATTTTTATCGCTTCTCCACAAGCCTGACGCTGTCTCGCACACGGAAATCAACTTTCTTCTCCGGAATATTGGGACTCTGTCCCAAACCCTGCCGGGGGAAACCCTTTTTTGAAAAAAAGGGTTAT
>CACYCV010000189.1 GCA_902772955.1 uncultured Ruminococcus sp. | reverse complement strand
TGGTCCCGGACGCCGTAAAATACTGTCTCGCTGCTGCACTGCATTATAAAGCGGATTATGTGGATTCCTATCAGGTCGTTCACCTGTCAGACAGTAACGGCTCCGTCAAAACATTTACGGAAGCAAAACTGCCGGAAAAGGCCCGGGAATACGGAAGCATAAATGACTCACCTGAAATAGCTGATATGTATTGGTATGTAAAAGGAAAGCTTTTCAGGAGATCTCTCATTCAGGATGTTTTTTTCGATGAATCAATGGATATTTATGAAGACCTGGTTTTCGATATGCTTATTAAATCAAAACTCGAAAACTACGTATTTCTTAAAGAGCCCGTTTACCACTATCACCAGAGCATTTCCTCTTACGTAAACACAAGAGGAAAACAGCACCTCTTATATCTTCAGGCAATAGAAAAGATCAAGCCCTTATATTCAAGAAAACCAGCCGAAGTCAGAGACAGGGTTTATTCGCTGCTCTATAAAAACGCGGTTTTGGCTATACTGTTCAAACTGCAAACTCAAAACGGGAAAAAGGCCGATCTGAAAACTGTCAGAAGAGCATTAATGAAGCTTGATGATCTGCTTCCCGATGCAAGAAATAATCCCCTGATCCCAAAAGCGTTAACAGCTCTGACAAACAGATGTATCAGAAGCAGTGCTTTCTTAAACCTCGTCTATTCGTTCACTTCGAAGATCAACGGAATCAAACTGTATTTTAATCATTTGAATTTGCATAACCATTGTGACCCTGAGATCAGACAAAGCCTTATTGCAAAAAAGAAAGTCAGGATCAATATGCTTTCCATGGCTGATTCCGTCAAAGGCCAGGGCGTTGGAAGCGCTTATCTGGAGCTGTTGGGACTCATCAGGGAATATGGAAAAGATGATTTCGAATTGCAGATAAATGAATCCGTCAGGGATTCGGATATCGTTCATATCCATACCGTCGAACCAATCAATTTTATTAAGATGAAGCTTACGGATAAACCCGTCGTCGCTTATGTCCATTTCCTTCCCGAGACGCTTGACGGTTCTCTTAAGATTCCCGGGATCTTTATGCAGATCTTCAAAAAGTATGTTGTGCATTTTTACGAGAGCGCAGATGTTCTTGTCGTCGTAAATCCTCACTTCATAGACAAGCTCGCCGATATCGGTATAAGCAGGGAGAAAGTTGTATATATTCCGAATTTTGCAACGAAAAAGGAATACTACGAACTAAGCAGCGACGAGAAAAAAGATGTCAGGGACCATCTGTTTGAGGAATACGGCATACCGCAGGATTCGTTCCTTGTTATGGGATGCGGACAGGTCCAGACCAGAAAAGGCGTTCTGGATTTTATTGAGATCGCCGAGAAGCTCAAAGACATTCAGTTCATCTGGGTCGGCGGTTTTTCGTTCGGAGTAATAACCGACGGATATAAGGAGCTCTCATACTATATGGAGAACCCGCCCGAAAATGTTACCTTCACGGGAATAGTATCATCAGATGAAATGAACCTTTACTATAACGCAGCAGACCTCCTGTTCATTCCATCTTATAACGAGCTGTTCCCCATGACCATTCTGGAGTCGGCGAACACCAGGACGCCGATCCTTATGCGTAAACTTGATCTGTACCAGCCGATACTCGGCAAAAATTATCTGAGCGGAAATGACAATGAGGATTTTGCCGCTAAAATAGAAAGACTTAAGAACGACAAAAAATACTATGCCGAAGCCAGTGAGTTCTCTTTGCGGATCTCACAATTCTACAGCGAAGAAAGAATATACAAAAAGTGGAAGAGGTTCTACCTGTCCTTACGGTAAGTGTGATTTAAAAGGAGTGCTGTTTGAATAAGAACACAGTATACAAGATCATATCCTTTATCTTTATTCCTGCAGTTCTTGCCGGAATGCTTATTTATACGCTTAACAAGGACGGCATTGATAATATCCTTTATATCTTGAAGACCGCAGATTACAGATGGACCTTCATTTGTCTGCTTCTTATGTTTGCGGAGATAATTCTGGATTCGATTTCGCTCTTTATACCGCTTAAAAAATCAGGATACACCGGCAGTTTTCTCAGCGTTCTCAAATCAGATTACATCTGCAGATTCTTCAGTTATATAACGCCTTTTAACTCAGGCGGCCAGCCCGTTCAGGCACATTACCTGTCCAAAAACGGAATTGCAATGTCAAGAACATTATCGATTCTGCTGATCAAATACATCATCTACCAGGCCGCGCTTCTGACATGGGCATTCCTGCTGTTTGCATTCAATGTCCGGTTTTTCTTCGATGTTTTCTCAGGATATTTGTGGCTCATCATACTAGGGATCTCCGTCAGCCTGATCGCTGCAGTCAGCATGGTGATCATCGGAAAACGCACATCGGTCGTAAGCAGGATAACCTGTTCTCTGATAAGCCGTCTATCCGCAATCCGTATAGGAAAGCGTCATCTCATAAAAGATCCTGAATCACTAAAACAGAAATCGGATATGGCTATATCCAATTACGGAAAACAGTTCAATGATACGGTATGCAGCAAACCTGTTATGGCCAAGATGTATCTGATCAGCATGCTTCAGATCTTCTCCTATCTTGCCATGACTTACACAATATATAAGGCATTGGGAAATTCCGGCGTTTCCATTTGGGGAATAATAACCATTCAGACTTTTTTATTCCTGCTCATTGCATACGTTCCTACTCCCGGTGCCGGACTTGGCGCCGAAGGTGCCTTCGCTCTGTTTTTCTCAGGAATATTCATTTCAAATCTGAATGTGGCAAATCTTTTCTGGAGACTGTTTTCTTTCTACATTCCGTTTATTCTCGGCGGCCTGTTTGTCCTGTTTAATAAGTCTCCTGAAAAACAGAAAAAATAAGAGGTGCCCTTTTTGAAGGCACCTCCATGAATAACTTAATTGTTCTCAAGTATCAGTAATTCTCAGCGTTGATCTCAAAGTAGCTCTGGGGATGAGCGCAAACGGGGCACATCTCGGGTGCCTTCTCGCCTACTACGATGTGACCGCAGTTTCTGCACTCCCAAACCTTAACTTCGCTCTTAGCGAAAACTTCCTGAGCCTCAACGTTCTTAAGGAGAGCTCTGTATCTCTCTTCGTGATGCTTCTCGATGGCGCCTACCATTCTGAAC
>CACYCV010000188.1 GCA_902772955.1 uncultured Ruminococcus sp. | reverse complement strand
CTGCACCCCTTCGGTTTAGATTCTATAGTTAAGTTCATATTTAAGGGGAGGCTTTGCAAAGCGTTCTTCCGGTCAAAAAAGAACCGCCCCTAAGCGGCGCGTGAGCGTCGTGTGGGGCGGAAGCCGCGGCCAAAAAGAATAGACACGGCAAAATCAAGCGGAACGGAGTGGAGCGCGCCGCGAATCGTCCTGCGCGGTCACGCGCACGCGAATCGTCCCGCGCGGTCACGCGCACGCGAATTGACAGCGGAGGCACTCCGCCGCGAATCGACAGCGGAGGCACCCGCACGCATTATCCCAGTGCGGCGATGGCGGCTTCGATCAGACGGATTTTTTCTGCGATTCTCTGGGCGTTGGCTCTGACCTCTGCCACGACCTTTTCCGGTGCTTTGGCCATAAAGCCCTGATTCTGCAGCTTCTTTTCGTTAAAGGCCAGATCCTTCTGTGCGGCCTCCAGCTCTTTATTCAGACGCTTGCGCTCGGCTTCCTTGTCCACCAGCTCATCCATGGGAATATAAATCTTGGCATCGGCGGTGACAATCGTCACGGCACCTTCGAGGTCGTAGCTTTCCGCTACGGCGATATCACTGGCACCGGCCAGCTTGATGAAGAACAAACGGCCGTTTTCAAAGGGAGTTTGCTCCTTGGCAGCAATATAGACCTTGGCCTTGCGGGAAGGGGGAACGTTCATTTCCGCTCGGCGGTTACGGATCGCCTTGATAGCATCCATGACCATGGTCATTTCCTTTTCTGCCTGGGGATAGGCATTCGACTCTGAATAAACCGGATAAGACTGCAGCATGATGGTGTCTCCCTCGTGAGGAAGTGCCTGCCACAGTTCTTCGGTGATGAAGGGCATGAAGGGATGCAGGAGCTTGAGTGCCTTGTCCAGCACCCAGACCAGTACCTGGCGGGCGTTCTGAGCGGTTTCACCCTCGGACTGGAGACGGGTCTTGGTCAGCTCGATATACCAGTCGCACAGGCAGTCCCAGATAAAGTCATACAGCTTCTGTACGGCAATGCCCAGCTCGTATTTATCCAGATTTTCGGTAACCTCTTTGGTGACCGTGTTCAGGGTGGAGATAATCCACTGATCCTCGGTGGTGAGAGTATCCGGCAGGCAGCAGGGAACCTCATGTCCCTCAATATTCATGCGGATAAAGCGGGAAGCATTCCAGAGCTTGTTGGCAAAGTTCCGGCTGGCGGTGATTTTTTCTTCGGAATAGCGCATATCGTTGCCGGGGGCATTACCGGTAACCAGAGTCAGACGCAGGGCATCAGCTCCGTACTGATCAATGATTTCCAGGGGATCAATGCCGTTGCCCAGGGATTTGCTCATTTTTCTGCCCAGGGCATCCCGTACCAGGCCGTGAATCAGCACAGTATCAAAGGGTGCCTTGCCGGTATGCTCAATTCCGCTGAACATCATCCGCATGACCCAGAAGGGAATAATATCATAGCCCGTTACCAGAACGCTGGTGGGATAGAAATAGTTCATTTCTTTGGTTTCATCCGGCCAGCCAAGGGTGCTGAAGGGCCACAGGGCAGAGGAGAACCAGGTGTCCAGGGTATCGGGATCCTGCCGCATGGGCTTGCCGCAGCGGGGGCAGACTGACTGGCTGTCGGCGGTGACCACGGTTTCTCCGCAGTCATCGCAATAGAAGGCGGGAATCTGATGTCCCCACCAGAGCTGACGGGAAATACACCAGTCACGGATGTTTTCCAGCCAGTGAAAATAGGTCTTTTCAAAATGCGGAGGAACAAAACGTGTCTCACCGTTTTTGACAGCGTCAATAGCCGGACCTGCCAGGGGCTTCATCTTAACGAACCACTGCTTGGAAACACGGGGTTCCACCGTAGTGGAGCAGCGGTAGCAGGTGCCTACATTATGGGTGTAGTCTTCCACTCTCACCAGGGCGCCTTCCTCTTCCAGATCGGCAACGATAGCTTTTCTGGCTTCATAGCGGTCCATGCCGGCATATTTGGGATAGTCCTCTGTGATTTTTGCGTCATCTGTCATGACATTGATGACAGGAAGCTGATGCCGCAGACCGACTTCAAAGTCATTGGGGTCATGGGCGGGAGTGATTTTTACCACGCCGGTACCGAAATCCATTTCTACATAATCGTCTGCCACAATCGGGATTTCCCGGTGTACCAGGGGAAGGATAACGGTTTTTCCCACCAGGTGTCTATAGCGGTCATCGTTAGGGTTGACGGCCACAGCGGTATCACCCAGCAGTGTTTCCGGACGGGTGGTGGCCAGGTTGATATAGCCGCTGCCGTCAGACAGGGCATAGCGCAGGTGCCAGAAATGTCCGGCCTGTTCTTCGTATTCTACCTCTGCGTCAGAAATGGAGGTAAGGCATTTCGGACACCAGTTGATAATCCGTTCGCCGCGATAGATCAACCCCTTATCATAGAGCTTCACAAAAACGTTTTTGACTGCCTTGCTGCAGCCCTCGTCCATGGTAAAGCGTTCCCGCACCCAGTCAGCGGAGGAACCCATTTTCCGCAGCTGACGGACGATTCGACCTCCGTATTCCTTTTTCCAGTCCCAGGCGCGTTCCAGAAATTTTTCTCTGCCGATAGCCTCCTTGGTGAGGCCTTCCTTTCGCATGGCCTCCACAATTTTTGCTTCGGTTGCAATGGAAGCGTGGTCAGTGCCGGGCAGCCAGAGAGCGCTATAGCCCTGCATCCGCTTGAAACGGATGAGAATATCCTGCAGGGTATTGTCCAGGGCGTGTCCCATGTGAAGCTGTCCGGTAATATTGGGGGGCGGCATCATAATTGTATAGGGCTTTTTGTCAGGATCGACCTCTGCGTGAAAATAGTTGTTGCTTTCCCAGAACTGATAGAGTCTGTCTTCAAATTCGCCGGGCGCATAGGCTTTGGCAAGTTCTTTTTCCATAGTTTATTCCTCCGGTAGTGTGGTTGGGCATCCTTTTGCTATTATTTTCTGTCATGCCCATCAATCAGTTACTAATTATCGCACGAAACATCAGTTTTGTCAACACAGCATGGTGCGGTGCGTGACCGCACAGGACGTGTTCGCGGCGGAGTGCCTCCGCTGTCGATTCGCGCCTTGCTCCACTCCGTTCCGCTCGGTTTTGCCGTGTCCGATTTACTGCCGCGGCTTCCACCCCACACGGCGCTTACGCGTCGCTTTGGGGTGGTTTTCTTTTAACCGGAAGAACGCCGTGACGGAGGGATTCGTCCTCACGGAGTGCTCTGGAGTGGTTCTTTTTTGACCGGAAGGACGCCGTGACGGAGGGATTCGTCCTCACGGAGTGCTCTGGAGCGGTTCTTTTTTGACCGGAAGGACGCTTCGCAACGTCCGTTTTCGGGGTTCTTAGGGGGACTTTTTCGCAAAAGTCCCCCTAAGTCGCTGTCCGCAGAGAGCGAAACTTTACATTCAGCGACCGGTATTATTTCAGAAGGTTCTTTTTGGGAACGAACTTCATGATATATGCCAGGAAACCAAGGGTAAGGACGATGATAATGGCGGCATGGATGAGGAGGTTAGTCTGGGTGCTGTGAGTGAGATTGGTGAGCAGGTCAAAGGAAGCAAAGGTTGACAGTGCATTGTTTACACTATGGAAAAGGATGCAGGCGATCAGACTGCCCGTTCTGATAAAGATCATAACCAGCAGGAAGCCGATTGCTATGGCGTACAGGATCTGGCAGACATTCTGCAGGAAATTATATCCGTTGAGCAGGTTGACGATATGACCGGCACCAAAGGTGACAGAGGAAACGATGACAGCGGCCTTGAAATTGGAAGCGGCCATGCCCCGGAACAGGAATCCACGGAAGATGATTTCCTCCAGGAATCCGACGCAGAACATCATGACGATGCGAAGAACGCATTCCAGTGCGGTGTACTGCGGTGCAAAGCCAAACCATACGGAACAGGTGGCAATCAATACCAGCGGTACATAAAACAGCATTTTAGCAGATGAAACACCGGACTTGCAAAGACCGACATGAGCGGCCAGGTGATTTTTGCGAATGAATTTCAGGATGATTCCGGTCAGGACTATACCAAGAATAGCCTCTCCCAAAAAGTGAATACCGATCTTATCGGATATCTTAGATACCAAGGTGGAGCCTACCACATAGATGATAATCAGGACAACAGCGAACATGGACTCGTCTTTTTTAAACAGTTTTTTCATTTGGATGATCCCCTCTCGTTTTGATGTCTTCATCTTAGCACACCGTTTTTTAAAAGAAAAGTCATTTTCGGTGACCTGCATTTTACCTCCGGTGAAATGCATAATGGGGTCATGTAATGCAGAAATACCCGCCTGAAAGGGGAAAAATGAAGCTATGGCGAGAGCCGGAAAAGCATTTGTTCCGCCGGTTTAACCGCAAGGCCTGCCGCTTGCTATTGCTGGTCTCAAGCAATGCTATTAACAAAACCCGCAGGCTTTCGTGCATTCAACAGAAAACCTGCGGGTCGTTTGATTTCATTTTGTTTGAGGCAGAGGGACTGTTACTTGAGCATGAGGGCAAGATCCTGAGAAAGCATAGAATAAATGCCAAAAGCGGCCATCAGCATGAAGGCGAGTCCGAAAAGCGCGAAGAAAATCTGCATCGTATTTCCCCGGCGCTTGGCATAGAATTCCAGCGGATCCTCCGGGTTTACATAGAGAAGGCATTCGTCATCCACATGGCCGTTGCCGAAGTTGCTGTAGATGCTGTTTT
>CACYCV010000187.1 GCA_902772955.1 uncultured Ruminococcus sp. | reverse complement strand
GACTTTCACGATCATTTCGGAACTGTCCCAGACTTCCTTTGCGCTGTCCAGGATGACTGCCCCGTTTTTGATATACTCCTCATCCTCGAATCCGGATCCGAGTCCCGCGCCTTTTTCCACATAGACTTTGCAGCCTGCCTGCACGTATGCGCCGACGGCACCCGGTGTAAGGCCAACACGGAATTCATTGTTTTTGATTTCTTTTGGCAGACCGATGATCATTGCATTCCCTCTTTTCACTCAATTTCCAGATATTAATGAATTACATATAGATATATATAAGAATCATATATTTTTATTCTAAATGCATAAATATGTGATGTAAAGTTACACATTTTGCTATAAAGTTGAACAAAACCTCAACTCTGAAATATAAGAAAAAGCCATTCACAGTTTCACAGTTCTGTGAATGGCTCATTGATAAAACGGAATTACCATGTCTGTTATTCTGCCATCATGTGTTTTCTGTCATCCGATAGCTCGGAAACATATTCCTGGATCTCTTTTTTCATCAGTTTTACCGCGGGAGATAGAAATCTCTGTGCCGCGAATATCATTCCGATGGTCCTTTCAAGCTTTGGCTCCAACGGATACACCGCGGTATTATAATTCTTATTATACGCAACCATCTCGGGAACGATACTAAAGCCTGCCCCCTGATCCACCAGTGCGAGCATCATATTGTCGTCATCCACGTTCAAATATGAATAGACCTTCACTCCGTGTCTTTTGATATATGATTCCGCTTCAAAGTTGCCATCCTGTGCCTGAAGGTACAGTTTGTTTTCACTCAGTTCTTCCGGTGTTACAGAGATTCCGTTCCTGGGGATAAATTCTTTGGGAGTGATACATACGAGCGGTTCTTTCCAAAGCGGGAGAAACTCATAACCGGCGCAGACTGTCTCCACTGTCAAAGCTATGTCAAGTATATTGCCCTGGATCATGGTGACCAGTTCCCGGTATATTCCCCGGTAAAAACGGACTTCAATGTCAGGAGTCTTCTCGGCAAACTTTTTCAGTATCCCGGGCATCCATTCTACGGAAACACTGTGAAAAGCTCCGATCCTTACGATCCCGTTATCCAGTTTCTGGATACGGCTGACCTCCTGCATCAGGCGTTCCCTGTCGTTGAGGAATTCATGCACAAAGGGCATGATCTTTTTTGCATTTTCCGTAAGGACCGGACCTGATTTCCTTCTGAAAAAAAGAGGGAATCCGAATTCTTTTTCCAGATTAACGATCGCATGGCTGACAGCTGAGGGAGTCAGGTTCAGTTCCGATGCAGCCTTTATGAAACTGCCACGCTCTGCAGCAAGTGTAAATATATTAAGCGCATAAACGGTCATATGAGCACCCCTTTAAGATGCCTTTCCGCAAGGTATCTTCTGAAACAGGAAAACCTCAACGAAACGATGTTTCATGATCAGCTTTTCTTTCCATCCAGGATCATCATCTTATCGGTATTGGGTTCGATCAGCGCTTTCCTTACTTTCTCCTGCCAGTCCTCCGGTTTGATCTCCTCCCATGAAATGGAAAGGCCTTCAGGTCTGCATCCCAGAGTTCTGATAAAAACTTCATTCACCTGTTCAACCACCTGCTGTTTGATCTTTTCATCTTTCGGGTACGATCTGATCGCAATATACGGCATACCGGCACCTCCCGCTTATGTTTATAATATTATATGCGTTATGTACAAGTGTGTAAATATGCATACTGTACAAAAAAGGAACAGCTGCATAAATGCCGCTGGAGTTCTGAACACAGAAACGCCCTGAGCGGGATCCGTGTTTCATGATCCCGTTCAGGGGCAGCATCATTCATCTCAAGTGAATGACATTGTTCTCTTTTATAACGATCCGCATCGCCGGAAAGCGTCAATTTTTTTGGTATTTTAGCTCTTTAGAAGAAAAAAGGCGGGGGTTTCCCCGCCTACAGTGGACCAGGGTCTTTCGACCAGCCCGATCATAGCAATATCGCTAATCTGCATATACACAGTAAAGCATTTAGTTCAGGATAATCTCAATACTCGATCATAGACCTAATATAGTTCTTTGATATAAGCCTATTTGAAATAGCTTCAACTCAAAAACTATTATAACGAAAAATGGAAAACGCTTCTATTGTTACTTGG
>CACYCV010000186.1 GCA_902772955.1 uncultured Ruminococcus sp. | reverse complement strand
GCTCATGGCACGATTGCTTTCACAAACACCTACACGAAGTCCGGCGCCGAACTGCCGTCCACCGGCGGAAGCGGTACGGTGATCTATACGATCGCGGGTATGGCGATGATCGTGCTGGCAGGGGTACTGCTGGTGAGTCGTAAGCGTCAAATATAGGGACGGATACCCCCGAACCCTGTGACATGCTAAGATCTCTCCCAAATAGTAGTTTAGTTTTTTCGACATTGAGCACAGTGATCAAAAAACTAAACTGTGCTAGGAGGGATACCGTGGATAGCCAAACTGCCGTCATCCGCTATCAGAATTGGATCAACATTATCCGAGAGTGGACTGCCAGTGGAATGACCAAGCGTGATTTCTGTCGCATAAATGGTATCCACGAGAAAAGTTTTTACTACTATCAGCGCCAGGTTAGGAAATATGCAGCAGAGTCCGCCGGCATTCTTCCTGCGGAATCAAATCCCAATTTCCCGGAGATCGTAAAACTGCAGATCCGTAAACCAGATTATCCAGTAATGATTCACCTCAAATTGAACGGGGTGGATCTTTCCATGCCAGAGGACATCCCGACAGGATTTCTGAGAAAACTTCTGGAGGCAGCTGCGCATGGTACTTGCTGAGATTGATGTGGACAACATCTATGTTGTCTGCGGGTACACCGACATGAGGAAGTCTATCACGGGATTAACAGCTATCATTGTTCAGCAGTACCAGATGAAGCCAAATGACCGCTGTATTTTTCTTTTTTGCGGAAAAAGGGCGGATCGTATGAAAGCACTTATGTGGGAAGGAGACGGATTTCTCCTCCTGTACAAGGTTCTTACTGGATTTCGGTATCAATGGCCCAGAAGCGCAAAGGAAGTAAAAGCGATTACTCCGTCCCAGTATCAGCGTCTCCTGGAAGGCCTGGCAATTGAACGAAAAACATTCAATTTGCCAAAACATTTGGTCTGAAAAACATTGAAAAACAAGGAAATTTCTCCATTTTCCAAAAGGAATTCCTGCCCTCTATGTCGAATATATACAGTAACGAAAACGACAGGGGGTGCGGATGTGGAGCGGCCGAATCTTTCAGGCATTAGTCCGGAAATTGCTGCATACATCGGTGCCCTGGAAATGAATACTGCCCATATGCAGGAGATGCTGGACAAACAGAGTGGCCAACTGGAAAAGATGCTTCAGCGGATTACAGATCTCGAACAGATTCTCCTGAATATGCAGCGAATGCGGTTCGGTCGCAAAAGTGAACAAATCAAGCCGGAAGGAATAGAACAGTTGAGTTTTCTTTCAGAAGAAGATATACCCCTTGCTTCTGAACAGGAAGAAGAAACAATCGAAGTCACCTCCCACACCCGGAAAAAGAAGCGGACTCAGGAAGAGATCATAGCTTCTCTGCCGGTTATTCAGCATGAACACATGCTGGCAGAAGAAGATCAGGTTTGCCCTCGCTGCGGAAATCAGAATATGGAATACATTGGCAAGGACCTGGTTTATTCAGAATATGAACGAGTTCCCGCCCATGTAGAGCGTCATGATTACTATTCCTACAAATATGCATGTCGAGAATGCGAAGGCGGAACCGGCAAGTGCGATACATGTGAGGATGCCGGAACAGAAAAATGTAAAACCTGCGTTGACCGGCCGAAAACCGTCGTCATCATGGCAAAAATCCCGAAAGAGCTTATCACACCGCTCATTAAAGGAAGCAAAGCCAGTGCCTCCATCATGGCACAAGCATATGACGACAAGTTCGAACAGGGAATTCCCTGGTACAGGCAAGAGAAAGAGTGGGAACGCCTCGGATTTCCAATATCCCGGCAAACCATGACAAACTGGGCACTGAGGATTGATAAGGATTATTTCCAGCCAGTGGTAAACTACATGTTAAATACGGCAAAGAATGAATCCTCCGTCCTGCACTGTGACGAAAGTCACGTAAAATGCCTTCCGGAAAAAACCGATACAGGCAACCTGAAGAAATGCCAGATGTGGGTGGTGAGAACCGGGGAGGAAGAAAAGAAGCAAATTGTAGTCTTCAACTTCCGATCCACTCGGAAGGCAAAAGAGGCTACGGATATCCTGGATGGATATGATCGATACTTTGTATCAGATGGATATCCCGGTTACAACGACTTGGGCAAAGGAGCTACAAGATGTGGCTGCTGGGGTCACACACGCCGTTATTTCTATGATTCAGTTCCTGGGCACAATATGAAACTCGAGAGCACGGGTCGTGAAGGTGTCCGGTTCTGTGATAAACTCTTCCGCATTGAGAAAGAGTGTGAAGCGCTGTCGCCTGAAGAGAAGCATAAGATCCGGAATGAAAAATCGAAGAAAGTAATCGAGGAATTCTATGCATGGGTGGAAACTGTTCAGCCTACGAACAGCAATCTCAAAGATGCGCTTGCCTATGCTATGAATCAAAAAGAATATCTGACGCGTTTTCTGGAGGATCCGCGGATTCCGATCTCAAACAATCCTGCAGAAAATGCTATTCGTCCTTTTGTTGTCGGGCGGAAAAACTGGCTGTTCTGCAATTCTGTAGATGGCGCAAACGCAACAGCTAATGCATACAGTATTGTTGAAACCGCCAAGGCCAACAATCTGGATGTCAAAAAATATCTCTATTACATATTAAAAGAGCTTCCCCTGGCTTTGGCCGAAGGGAAAATGACGGATGATTTCCTGGAATCCATCATGCCTTGGAACGCTGAAGTTCAGGAGAAGTGCCAACGCGGTTATATTTGACGCTTACGTTTGATCTGCCGACGGAAAAAGTCGTACCTTCGAAACACGAACATT
>CACYCV010000185.1 GCA_902772955.1 uncultured Ruminococcus sp. | reverse complement strand
GGAGCCGAAGAAGGAGCCGAAGAAGGAGGAGAGCGCCAAGACGAAGCCGACTCCCTCCGAACCGGAATACAACCCCTATGAGGTTTCCAAGAATTTCAAGTTTGAAAAGAAGGAGAAAACTGCGGAGGAGGAAGAAGAAGAAAAGAAAGAAGCCAATGGCTTCAGCTTCAAAAAGATTCTCAAGATGTTTACGGATACCCCCGATCATACAGATGATTTCTTCAAGGAGGACGCATCCAAAAACAAAGCCACCTCCATTATTGCTATGTTTGGGATTACCTTCTGGGTACCCTTTGTGTTCAGTCCCAGGTCGGTTTATTCCAGATATTACGCCAATCAAGGCTTGCTGATGCTGATTCTCTCCGTTCCCTTTGCTATTCTCTACGGTATTTTCAGCGGTATCGTCAGCGTCGCCTGCACCTATACCAATGGCCAGAACCAGACGGTTCTCAGCCCTGCCGGTTGGATTGTTAATCTGATTTTCTTTGCAATCATCTACGCTATTCCCATTTATACCCTTGTTCTGATGATTTCCGCTATCAGAAAAGGAAAAGCCAAGGAACTTCCCTTCCTGGGTTCTCTGCGGCTGGTACGGTAATACTTATCTTCCGTCGGAAAACAACCGAATCATTCAAAAAGCCGATGAAACGTCTGTCGTTCATCGGCTTTTTTGGATTGTTTACAGAAACGCAGCTCCCGTAAGCGGGAATTCATCCATGGCGAAATACAGTGCATAACCAGGAAAAGGCCTCCACCACCTTCAGCCGGTACTCGTACTCTTCCGGCCGGATTACCAGGCCTTCTTCCCCACCGCCGCCAATTCCGGTCCATGCACGCTCCGCAGCACTGGGAAGACACAGAGCAGGAAACAACACACACCACCAGTTATGTCCCTTTCCTTCCCCGATCACCAGTCGAAGGGCATCATATTCTCCGGCAGGAAGAGTGAAGTTCTCATACTTTCTGGCAGGAAAATACATTTTTGTCACTTTTGCTGTCACCTGATAATTATATCCGCAGTCATACACCACTTGCTGGGCAATTTCCTGAATCCTGTCCAGATTACGTTCAGCCTCCCGACTGGCCTCTTCCTTGCTGCGGCAGTTTTCAAACATGGGAGCCGTTACCTGCAGCAGGCGATCCCTGACCGTCAGTTTCAGTTGCTGGTCCTCTTCACTGTCCGAATTGGCCAGAATATGCAGTCGGAACACCTCCCGGCTGACCTCCTCACAGGCACCTGCCACTCCGGTAAGCGCCAGCAAGCAACTCACTGCAAGTCCACAAATCATAGATTTCAACAACCGCTTCATGGTCCTACCCCTTTCTGTAATCGGATAACACGGATCGTTTTGTCCTCTGACATCAGGTTTGACGGCATCCGGAAGGAATATACAAAACCCCATCCTTTTTTACAGGATGGGGTTCTTTCATTTTGTTCTGTTTTCGTCTGTATCGGCTCAGTTCTTCTTGCCAAAGAGATCATCTGCAAAGAATGCGAAGCCGGTAAACAGCGTGCCCAGCGCACAAATCAAAACGAAGACAAATGCGCCTGCAAAGCCAAGACCATAGGTAATGGTGCCGCTGATGTCAAAGGACCACTTCGACTCGAAGGTCCATGCAAACAACGGAACGAAGAATGCCAGAAGTGCCAGAACTGTATTGGCAATCGTGGTAACGATTCTGACGCGGTACATCTTGGTTACCCAGGAAATAATGGTAGCAAAGAAGGAAGCTGCCAACAGCAGACAGAAGACAAACATCAGCGTGTCTACTATTCCCTTCATGCCGTCATGCTCCACCATGATGCCATTCAGAGCGCCCTTGTTCAGTTCGCTTTCCTGGAAATGATTCTTCAGGGTATTTGCGATGCCATCCATCTCATTCTTTGCCTCAGTATAATCTGCTTTGAGCTTGGACAGTTCTTCTCTGGGTTCCTTCAGCTTTTCATCTTTTTCTTTTCTGGAGGCTTCCAGTTCCTCAACCTTTTTGGTATTGCCTTCTTCTCTTTGTTTCTGAATCTGCTCGTCAAGATCCTTGATTTCCTTTTCCGGTGCTTCCAGTTCTTTTTCCTTGGCCTGTACCACCTTGTTCTTGGCCTGAACGTCCTTGTTCTTATCCTGAATCTTGGTAAAGGTTTCCAGATCTTCTTTCAGAGTACTATCCTGAGTGGACTCTACCAGACCCGCTACGCCGTCATTAAGTTCCTTGGTCAGAGTCTCAACATCCTTTGCCAGCTTCTCTTTTTCTGCCTTTGCACCTTCGTTGTCAGCGCCTTCATTCTCTACAAACTCAGTGAAAGCGGCCAGCATCTGGCTTTTCTCAAGATATTCGTCGTTCTTGTTGCTAAGCTCTTTAAATGTCTCGTCCTTGGAATCCTTGAGAAGACGATTCTTTTCCATCTGGAGAGCATCCTCTGTCTCCCACTCGCTCATCAGCATTGCATTCTTGAGTGCCTTTGTTTTCTTCTCTTCATAATACAGCTTCATCTTATCATAGACACTGGTGCGCCATGCAATACCCTGGACAATACTGTCATATTCCTCGGCGTTTTCTACCAAATCATCTTCGTTGACATCGGTAGCAGCAGACTTAGCTTCCTGTCTGGCCTTCTTGGCAGCATCAGCAAATCCCTTGACCTCATTTGCAACAGTGGTCATTTCTGACAGCTTGGTAGCAGCGTCAATTGCCTCCAGCTTTCCGATAGCATTGGCAGCCTCTTCCTTGGCTTTTTCGGCAGCCTTCTTGACATCTTCCACCCCGGAAGCTTCCGCAAAGCTGGCAGCCTTTACAGCATCGTTGATAGCATTTTCAACATTTGCAGCTGCCTCGCTCTTTTTCTCAAACATTTCTTCAGAATCCTTCAGAGGAGCGATCTTTTTCTCGTTTTCCTCGATCTTTGTGACCTCTTCCTTGACGGACTGCTTCTCTCTGATGGTACGGAGCATAGGAGATACGACATCATACTGACCTGCCGTATCCGGACGGTCTGCCTTGCTGGTCATCTCCAGCTTTCTGGTACTTGGCAGCATCAGCAGAATCAGCGCAATGACTGAAAATGCTACCATCAGACCCGAACAGAGGGAAAAATCAAAAAGATCCTTCTTTCCCGATGCTGATGATGTCAAAGGCTTTCCACACTTCTTACATACACTTGCATTATCATCGTTTGCTGTTCCGCATTTCTTACAGATCATCATCGTCACTCCTGTTGCTATAATATGGACCTTTCGTCCTTAGATGTTTTCATTATAGCAATTTAGTATATTTTTGTCAATAGCTGACAGGAATTTTTTAGTTTAATGCTACGAAGAATACAAAAATAATACTAAATAAATATTCCCCATTGCAAAGAAGACCGGAAGATCATCGGCTTGTTCCCCAGGAGTATCCCCCGCCAAGCGGCTACAATTCGCGCCACTCATCGGAAAGTCGGGATAAAAGCCGCAGAATGGATCGAAATGCCGACATTTTTTCCGCTATTTTTTTGAATTCTTTCCTTCCTGCCGCTCTTTTCTGTTGGGAAGGGTACCCGGGATTATTTTTCCTTAGAGGAATATGGTGCCACATACAAGGTTTTCTGATTGACATAAATCACCCTGCCTGGCTTGGCTCCCTGTGGTTTGCTGACATAGCGGATGCGGGTATAATCCACCGGCACCTTCCCTGCATCCCGCGCCTTGCTGTGAGCTGCCGCAAGAGACGCCGCAAAAAGCACGGTTTCCTCATCCGGCTCTCTGCCCTCCGTCAGAATAACGGTATGGGAACCAGGAAGGTCCTTGACATGAAACCACCAATCGTTTTTGTTGGCCGTTTTCAGGGTCAGTTGGTCATTTTGCCGGTTATTTCTGCCCACCAGAACGGTAAAGCCCCTGGGGGAAGTAAATTGCAGCGGTGGAAGAGCCGTTTCCGTTTTCTGACGCTTCCCCTTGGTTTTCAGATAGCCCTGTTCCGTCAGCTCCTGGCGGATTTCATTCAGCTCCCGGACACTTTCCGCCCGGGACAGGCTGTCCAGCACGGAGGAAACATAATCCAGCTCGGTTTCCGCCTTTTGGATCTGTACCTTCAGGACTCCCTCCGCCGTTTTGGCTTTCTGGTAGCTTTTGTAGTACCGCTGGGCATTGGCTGCCGGGGAAACAGACGGATCCAGGGTGATTTCCATCTTTGACAGTTTTTCGTCATAGAAATTTTCTGCGGTAAAGGCTGCCGCACCCCTGGGGATCTGATAGAGATTCGCCTGGATCAGATCCCCACAGATCCGGAAATGTTCTCTCTGGGCACAGGCCTTCAGTTCCTCCTGCTGCAGGTAGATTTTTTTGATCAGTCTTGTGGCCGTATTGTTCAGCAGACGATTCAGATCCTCCGAACGCCGCCGCATGGTTTCCATAGCATCTCGTCTGGCATAGTAACGATCCAGCAGCTCGCTGAAGGTACTGCATTCACAGAACGCCCGTCCGGTGCCGTATTGCAGAATATCCTCAAAAGTAAAATCCATCGGTTTTTTGGTTTCATCTACTATAATGTATGGTTTTCCGCCGACCTCCCTGACCATAGCAATCAACCGTTTCAGAAAAAACCGCAGCCGGCTGATCAGCTCCTCATCCAGTTCCCGGCAGGAGATGTCCCGTCCCCGGCCGGTCAGATGCTCCAGCTCCCGGCAGAGAATCGGTGAAGTGCCCTGCAGCACCGAAAGCAGTCCCTTGGCAAGGGAACGATCCCCCGGAAGCTCCTGCAGGGCGCGGATGACCTCATCGGCATCACAGTCCAGCACACACAGTTTATTCTGTCCCGGAGGAAGGGCATAGCGGATGCCCGGCAGGATCAATCGCTGGGAAGACATAGAAGCATCCACTCTGTGAACGGCATCTATCACCAGGCCCTCACCGTCCACCAGCACCAGATTGCTGTATTGTCCCATAATTTCCACCGCCAGCGTCATTTTCACGGTATCTCCCAGCTCATTCAGACCTTCAAAGACCAGCAGCAGCACCCGTTCCAGCTCCGGCTGAACAATTTCACGCAGACGGGCACCGGAAAGACGCTTCCGCAGCAGCATACAGAACATGGGCGGTGTTTTGGGGTTTTCAGGAGAAGCTTCCGTCAGGTTGATACGGGCGCTGCCAGCCCTGGCCGAAAGAAAAAGTCTGGCCGTTCCCTCCCGGGAGCGCAGCTGCAGCACCAGCTCATCCCTGGATGGCTGATAGATTTTGTCCACCTTGCTGTCCAGCAGCCGTTGAGATAATTCATTTTTGAGATGTCTTAAAAAAGCGCCGTCAAGTGCCATAGCTGCTCCTTCCGTCCCGGTAAAAAATACCGTCATCATCCGTTTCCGACCTGAGGAATGCCGTATCCGGGAAACGCTCCCCCAGCAGGCGGATCAGCCGGGGAACAATCAGCTTTTCCGACCCGAAATGTCCGATATCAAATACGGCAATACCATGATCGTTGGCATACAAAATTTCGTGGTGCTTAATTTCTCCCGTCAGAATGGCATCTGCTCCCTCCTTCCGGGCCAGGGAAACACTGCTTCCCCCTGCTCCGCAGGCCACCAGCACCCGGGAAACGACAGCTCCAGGATCGGTATAGCGCAGTCCGGAAAGCTGCAGATTCTCACAAAGCTGCCGGGCAAGGCTTTCGCAGTCAAGGCTTTTCTCCAAGCAGCCCACCAGAGCACAGTCCTCCGGAAAGCGTTTTTCCGGACGAACGCCTGCCGCCTCTGCCAGGGTATCGTTGACGCCTCCGGGGGCCACGTCCAGATTGGTATGGGCAGACAGCACCGTTATGCCGTATCTGGCCGCCAGATAGGGTGAGCTGTCCGTTTCCAGTGCCTTCAACGGATGAAAAATCACAGGATGATGGGTAATCACGACAGATATTTCCTTTTGGGCGGCCTCCCTCAGAACGGCAGCTGTAGCATCCAGCGCCACCAGCACCAGTTCCGACCGGGTTTGACGATCCCCCACCAGGACGCCCACATTATCAAAGCTCATTGCCGACTCAAAAGGGGCAATCTGATTCAGATAGGTATAGAGTTCCTCCACAGTTGGCATTTTGTCACCTCCAGCGATTGTTTTTCCGAAGCCCGGCAGTTATGGCTGCCCGGCCGCAGATATTTTTCTGACAGCCTCCTTCAGCTCCTGATAGATAAGGTTGTAATACTCCATTTCCGGGAAGCGTCCTGATTGCTGCAGGCCATTGATTTTCCGTTTCAGCTTCTGCAGCACCACCGATTGATAGGTAACTGCCTCGGGAGAGGCATCCTGCTCCAGCCGTCCGAAGTATTCAAACGTTCTTCCGCATTCCCACGGCTTTCCGTCATATTGGCACAGCATCACGCTGTAGCATTTTTTCCCCGACACACATGCTTTTTCTTCCCTGACCGCAAAACCTTTCCGACATAAAAACAGCCGCAGTGACTCCGCACGGGTCATGGGCTGAAGAATCAGTCGTCTGTCCGCATCATAAAGCCACTGCGTTCTTTGGATGATTGCTGCAATCAGCTCGCCTCCCATTCCCGCCATGACAACATCCATAGCATCTTCAGGAGCGACCTGATCCAATCCGTCTGACAAAACCGTACGAACCAGCCGCTCCACACCGAAGCGAAGGATATTGGCCTCCGCATTCCGGAGTGGTCCCTCCCGCACGTCGCAGGCAACAGCGCTGCGGATTTTTCCCTCCGCAGCCAGTTTCACAGGAAGATAAGCGTGGTCGGTGCCGACATCGGCAAGATTGGTTCCCTCTCTGACAAACGAAGCGCAAAGCGCCAGCCGGTTATCCAGAGGAATCTGCAATTGATTCGACACAGACATCCACCTTTTTTCTTATTTATCCTTGATATGCTCGTTAACAGCCTTAATCAGTTCGTCCACATCCACGCCGTGCACCATGCAGGCCTGTTCAACGGTTTCCCCTCTGGAAGCGGGGCAGCCGAGGCAATGCATCCCGATAGAGAGAAAAATAGGAGCCGTTGTTTCATCGATATCCAGGATATCTCCGATAATTGTGTCTTTTGTAATCTGTGCCATACGTCATCGTTCCTTTCAATAACAGATTCGTCTTCTCCCCTCCGGAAAAAGACCCTTCTGAGAATAACCCCATTATACTACATTCTTTCCCATTTTTCAAGATAAACACCTTCCTCTGTGCGTGACCGCACAGGACGTGTTCGCGTGCGCGTGACCGCGCGGGACGATTCGCGCCTTGCTTCACTCCGTTCCGCTTGATTTCGCCGTGTCCAGCTTTACTGCCGCGGCTTCCACCCCACACGACGCTAACGCGCCGCTTTGGGGTGGT